>NZ_SMKB01000199.1:0-13350 GCF_004348575.1 Actinomadura sp. 7K534 | reverse complement strand
CCACCCCACCACCGCCACCGAACTCCGAGCCCTCGCCCACCTGATAACCCACCGCAACCACTAGCAGGCTCTGGGGGAGTCGACAGTATGTTCGAGTAGGGTGGGGGTGTGGAGGTTCGTGAGCATGTCCCGTTCATGTGTCCTGCGGGGCATCGGTTGTCCGCGGGGCGGGTCATCGTCGGGTGGTCGCCTTGCGTCTGCCCGCCTTGCGACGGGCGGGGGCGCGGTCTGCGCGGTCACCGCACCTACCTGTGCCTCGACTGCAAGGACGAGCACGTGACGACCAAGTGCTACCTGCCCCACCACGTCCCCACCGAGAACGCCGAGTACCGCTGGCCCTGACGGGGCCGCGCCCCACGCCGGAGGAACAGCCCGCGCCGGTCACTGGCCGCGTTCCTGGGCCACCTGGGCGCGGACGGCCGGGGCGATCTCCTCGGCGAACCGCTTGATCTGCGTCTCCTGGTCGCCTTCCGGCCAGAGGATGAACGTGTCCATGCCGGAACCCACGGCGAGGTCGGTCAGCTCGTCCGCCCACTGGGACGCGGGTCCGCGCAGGAAGCCCTCCGACGCGCCGTCGGTGATCGTCCCGTTGACGTTGTAGAGCCTGCGGACGTCCGCGGGGTCGCGCCCGGCCGCCGCGGCGGCGTCGTCGATGCGGGCGTGCATCTCGGGAAGCCGCTCCGGGGCGGCCCAACTCAACGACGGGAGCCAGCCGTCGGCGGACCGTCCCGCCAGCGCCAGGCCGCGCGGCCCGCCGACGCCGAGCCACAGCTCCATCCGGTGCGCCGGGACGGGGCCGGCCTTGGCGCCCTTGAGGTGGTAGTGGTCGCCGTCGAAGCGCAGGTTCCGCTCGCCGCTCCACACCTGCCGGATGACGGTGACGGCCTCCTCCAGCGCGTCGGCGGCCTCCCGGCGGGACTTGCGCGGCCCGCCGAACGCGTGCACCGCGTCCCAGAAGCCGCCCGCGCCGAGGCCCAGCTCGGCGCGGCCGCCGCTCAGCACGTCCAGGCTCGCGGCGGCCTTGGCCAGCACCGCCGGCGGGCGCAGCGGCAGGTTCGCCACGTCCGGGAACACCCGGACCCGCTCGGTCACGGCCGCGATCATGCTGAGCAGCGTCCACGTGTCGACGTAGCGGCGCTGGTAGGGGTGGTCCTGCACGCCGATCAGGTCGAGTCCCGCCCGGTCGGCCGCGCGGGCCAGCTGCAGCAGCGGGTCGTCGGCGTCGGGAACGAGGAAGTAGCCGAATTCGAGTGTCCTGCCGTAGTCGCCCATACCGCGGAGAACCCCGCCGCACGGCCGCCGATTCCCGCCGCCGCGGCCCCCTCGCGGCGCGGCGGAGGATCGCGGCGCCGCTGTAGGCTCTGGCCGCGATGCACAGGACACGGGCGCGGCTGTCGGACGGCCGCGAGATCGTCTACTACGACGCGGCGCCGGGGCGGGTGCCCGTCCCCGACCCGCGCGGGCTGCCGCCCGTCGAGCCGGTCTGCGAGGTCCGCCGCGACCCGCTGACCGGCGACCACGTCACCATCACCGCGCACCGCAACGCGCGGACGTTCCTGCCGCCCGCCGACCAGTGCCCGCTGTGCCCGGGCGGCCCCGCCTCCGAGGTCCCCGACGCGTCCTACGAGGTCGCGGTGTTCGAGAACCGCTTCCCCTCGTTCGACGTCCGCACGCCACCGGTCCCCCCCTTCGTCGACGGCATGGTCGACGGCGTGCCGGGCGGCGTGGCGCGCGCCCGCGGCAGCGGGCGCTGCGAGGTCGTGTGCTTCACCGACGACCACGCCGCGTCGATGGCGCTGCTGCCGGTCTCCCGCGTCCGCGCCGTCGTCGACGCTTGGGCCGACCGCACCGAGGAGTTGTCCGCGATCCCCGGCGTGCGGCAGGTCTTCGTGTTCGAGAACCGCGGTGTCGAGATCGGCGTGACCCTGCACCATCCGCACGGGCAGATCTACGCCTACCCGTTCGTCACGCCCCGGACGGAGCGCATGCTCGCGATGGCCGCCGGCCGCGACCTGTTCGGCGGGGTCCTGGCGGCCGAGCGCGCGGGTCCCCGGGTCGTCGCCGCCGGTGAGCACTGGACGGCCTACGTGCCCGCCGCCGCCCGCTGGCCCGTCGAGGTGCACCTGATGCCGCACCGCCACGTTCCGGACCTCGCCGCGCTGGACGAAGGCGAACGCGACGAGCTGGCCGTCCTCTACCGCGACCTCCTCCGCCGCTGCGACGCCCTGTACGACGACCCGCTCCCGTACGTCGCAGGCTGGCACCAGGCGCCCATCGGTGAGGGCCGCGACCTCGTCCGCCTGCACCTGGAGCTGTTCTCGGTCCGCCGCGCCCCCGGCAAGATCAAGTACCTGGCGGGGTCGGAGTCGGGGATGGCGGCCTGGATCAACGACGTTCCGCCCGAGGCCGCGGCCGCCCGCCTCCGCGGCGTCACTGCCGGCGGAGCGTCCGGGTGATCCCGGCCGCGATCGTCGTCGCGAGCACCCAGCCGGTGATGATCAGCGCGTAGGCGAGCCACTGGTGCCCGCCGACCGGCTTGAACGCCTTCTCCTGCCCGAAGTCGACGATGGGCAGCAGCAGGTCGAGCGTGTAGAAGAGCGCGTTGAACGGGGGCTGCTCGCCGGCCTTCAGCGGCTCCGGATGCCGCGCCCCGAACACCGTCGTGCCGGCGACGAGCAGGCCCGCGAGCCACGCCGCGGCCCACACCGGCCGGAAGCCGTACCCGACCGTCACGTCCTGGAGGTAGCCCCACAGCCGCGCGTACCAGGGACGCGTCGCGCGGTGCCGCCGCTGCTTGGCGAGCAGGACGTCGCGCGCCGCCCTGTCGTCCCCGGCCTGCCGGTACGCGGCGGCTAGCTGCTCGTAGGCGTGCGGGACGTACCCCTCCGCGTCCCGCTCCAGCATCGCGATCCGCACCTTCGCGGGGAGCCGCGGCGTCAGCGAGCCGTAGGTCAGGCCGTCGAGCCAGACCTCGCCGTCGATCGCGCCGGGCGGGACGTGGAGGAGGCCGAAGCGCCCGCGGAGCATGTTCACCGTCCCGTCGACCCGCCCCTCCCGCAGCCAGACCTCCCCGATGGAGGCGCTCGTCGTCCGCAGCGCGCAGCCGTCCGGGGCCGACAGCCGCGCCTGCGTGAAGACGAGCAGGCCCGGGATCGTCGCGCCGCGCACGTTGACCTCGCCCTCGAACCGCGCCCGCGTCGCGATCAGGTCGGAGCCGACGGAGAGGTTGGCGCCGTCGAAGGCCGGCCCGCCGGGGTTGCGCAGGACGGCGCCCCTCAGGTTCACCACCCCGGCCACCGACGCCCCGTTCATCCGGACCTCGCCGAGCGCCTCCAGCTCCGGGGCCCAGACGTCGTCCTCAAGGACGGAGTGGTTGAGGTGCAGGACCTCTTCCTCCTGCCCGCCCTCCGTCCCGAGCCGCGCCCGCTCAAGGAAGAGGACGCCGGACAACCGCGCCCCGCCCAGCCGGATCTGCCCCGGCACGCGGCAGCCGGTGAGGCGCAGGACCCCGTCCACGCGCAGCGTCGCCGCGTCCAGCCCCGGCAGGTAGGACTCGCTGAGGTTCAGCTGCCGGACGCGCGCTCCGTACAGGACGGGCGTCTCCTCGAAGTGGCATCCCCGCAGCGACACCGGATGCTCGACCGTCGCGTAGTGCAGCTCCAGCGTCCCGGTGATGCGGGCCCCCACCAGGCGCAGCGCCGCTATCTCGCCGTCCACCGGCGGGCTCAGCAGCAGCTTGCGGAGGACCCACGCGCGCACCGTGCGGCGCGCGGGCCATGCCTGCCCGCTCGCCGGGTCGTCGTCATCGGTGCCGTTCCGGAGGTCGACCGGCGTTCCGGTGGGGAACGCCCGCCACACGCGGCGCTCGACGGGCGTCAGATCGATCGGCTCCACGATCAAGGAACCTAGTGCTTTGTCGGCTACTAGTGCTTTGTCGGCTAGAGGACGTGCTGGGCGAAGCGCGACAGGGTGAGTCGCAGGGCGGACGGGCCGGGCATCGCCCACAACTCCTCGTTGAAGATCTCCACCTCGATCGGGCCGGTGTAGCCGGCGGCGTCCACGGCCGCGCGGAAGCGGCGCAGGTCGACCTGCCCGTCGCCGAGCATGCCGCGGCCGGTGAGCACGCCCTCGGGGAGCGGGGTCACCCAGTCGGCGACCTGGAACAGCGCGAGGCGGCCCGTGACGCCCGCGCGGGCTATGCCCTCCCAGACGTCCGGGTCCCACCACAGGTGGTAGGTGTCGACCACGACCCCGACCTGGGACGGCGGGTGCGGCGCCGCGATGTCCAGGGCCTGGCGCAGGGTGGACACCACGCAGCGGTCGGAGCAGTACATCGGATGGAGCGGTTCGATCGCGAGCGTCACGCCGTGCTCGCCGGCGTAGGGGGCGAGTTCGGCGATCAGTTCGGCGACGCGGGAGCGGGCGCCGTCGAGGTCGCGGGACCCGTCCGGCAGGCCGCCGGCGACCAGGCACAGGACGGGCGCGCCCAGCGCGGCGGCCTCCTCGATGGCGCGCCGATTGTCGGCCAGGGCGTCCCGCTCCTGGAAGAAGCCGCCCCGGCACAGGGACGTGACCGCCAGGCCGTGGTCGCGCATGAGCTTGCCGGTGCGGGCCAGGCCGTGGTCGGCGACGGGCTCCCGCCACAGGCCGACGCCCGTGACCCCTTCGGCCGCGCAGCCGATGGCCAGGTCGGGCAGGCGCCAGTTGCGGGTCGTCCACTGGTTGAGGCTGAACCTCATCGGGCGGCTCCTTGGACGGTCAGCCAGGCGCGCATCCGGTGCGCGGCGAGGCCGGGGTCGGGGAAGAGGCCGGCCGCGTCGGCGAGCCGGAAGAGGCGCGCCATGTGCGGGACGGAACGCGCGTTCTCCAGCCCGCCGACCATGCGGAAATGCCGCTGGTGGCCGGTCAGCCAGGCCAGGAACACCACACCGGTCTTGTAGAAGAAGGTCGGGGACTCGAACAGGTGGCGGGCGAACGGCACCGTGGGCGCGAATATCTCCTGGTAGGACGCGGTGTCCCCGGCATCGAGCGCCCGCAGGGCGGCCGCGGCTGCGGGCGCGATCGGGCCGAAGACGCCGAGCAGCGCGTCGCTGTGCCCCGCGGCGTCCCCCAGGATCAGTTCCGGGTAGTGGAAGTCGTCGCCGGTGTACAGCCGGACGCCGGGCGGCAGGCGGCGGCGGAAGGCGATCTCGCGGTCGGCGTCCAGCAGGGAGATCTTCACCCCGTCGACCCGGGGCGCGTGCTCGGCGATCAGCGCGAGCAGCGCGTCGGCGGCCGCGTCCAGGTCGGGCGAACCCCAGTAGCCCCGCAGGGCCGGATCGAACATCGGCCCCAGCCAGTGCAGCACCACTGGTCGGCCGACCTGCGACAGCAGTCGCCCGTAGACGAACGCGTAATCGTCCGGGCCCTGCGCGGCGGCGGCGAGGTGGCGGCTCGCCATCAGCACCGGGACGGCGCCGGCCGACTCGACCACCGCGAGCTGCTCCTCGTAGGCGGCGGCGATCTCCTTCGGCGAGGCCGGGCCCGGAGGCAGCTGGTCGGTGCCGGTGCCGCAGACGATCCGGCCACCGGCTGAAAGCGCTTCCCGACTGCTCCGCACGATGAGTTCCCGGGTCGCCGCCCAGTCGAGGCCCATGCCGCGCTGCGCGGTGTCCATCGCCTCCGCGACGCCCAGCCCGTACGACCAGAGGTGGCGGCGGAACGCCAGCGTCGCGTCCCAGTCGAGCGAGTCGCCCGCCGGGTCGGCGACGACGTGCGCGGCCGCGTAGGCCGCCCGGGACGTGCTCGGCCGGGGCGGCGGCGGGTAGGCGCGCGGCTCGCCCATCGTGTGCCGGACGACCGAACCGTCCGCCTCCGGAAGCTCGATCATCATCGGGCCAGCTCCGGAACCTCCAGGCGGCGGCCCTCGCGCCACGCCCGCAGCCCCAGCTCGGCGAGCTGCACCCCGCGCGCCCCCGCGTAGAAGTCCCACGGGAAGTCGCCCTCGCCGGCCACGTGCCGGAGGAACATCTCCCACTGCGTCTTGAACCCGTTGCCGAACTCGGCGTTGTCGGGGACCTCCTGCCACTGGGCACGGAAGTCCTCGGTGGCGGGCAGATCGGGATTCCACACCGGCTTCGGCGTCATCGCCCGGTGCTGGACGCGGCAGCGCCGCAGCCCCGCGACCGCGGAGCCCTCCGTCCCGTCCACCTGGAACTCCACCAGCTCGTCGCGGAACACCCGGGTCGCCCACGACGAGTTGATCTGCGCGACGATCCCGCCGTCCAGCTCGAAGATCCCGTACGCGGCGTCGTCGGCGGTGGCCGCGTACGGCTTGCCGTCCTCGTCGACCCGCTCGGGGATGTGCGTCGCGCCCAGCACCTGGACGGACCGCACCGGCGCGACCACGCCGTCCAGCACGTACCGCCAGTGGCAGAGCATGTCGAGGATGATCCCGCCGCCGTCCTCCGCCCGGTAGTTCCAGCTCGGGCGCTGCGCCTCCTGCCACCCGCCCTCGAACACCCAGTAGCCGAACTCGCCGCGCACGGACAGGATGCGGCCGAAGAACCCGCCGTCCACCAGGCGCTTCAGCTTGAGCAGCCCCGGCAGGAACAGCTTGTCCTGGACGACGCCGTGCCGCACGCCCGCCTCGTCCGCGAGCCGCGCCAGCGCCAGCGCGCCGTCCAGGTCCTCCGCCAGCGGCTTCTCGGTGTAGACGTGCTTGCCCGCCGCGACCGCCGCGCGGATCGCGGCGGCCCGCGCGCCGGTCACCTGCGCGTCGAAGTAGACCTCGGTCTCCGGACGCGCGAGCGCCTCGGCCAGGTCGGTCGTCCAGGCCGCCAGCCCGTGCCGTTCCGCGAGGTCGCGCAGCTTGGCCTCGCTCCGCCCGACGAGCACGGGCTCGGGCCACAGCACGGTGCCGCCGTCCGTGCGGACCCCGCCCTGCTCCCTGATCGCGAGGATCGAGCGGAGGAGGTGCTGGCGGTACCCCATCCGCCCGGTGACGCCGTTCATCACGATCCCGATGGACCTGCGTGCCATCCCGTTCCTTCCCAACCTGTCGTGTTCCGCCTGGTCAGCGCGCCGCGTCGCGCCTCCGGAGGGCTCCGGGCCGCGGCGTGCCGGGACGGCGGCGCGCGCGTACCCCGCCGGTGCCCGGGAAAGCGCGTTCAGAAAGCGCTTTCTGATGTACCGTAGGAACCGCCGCCCGCGCGGTCAAGAGGGTTGTTCAGCCGGACCCGCCGCGCGGCGCGCGCCGAGGGGGGCGGGGATGACCGAAGCGGCGGAGGAGCACCGGGCCGCCGGCCGGGCCTACGTGACGCTGCAGGACGTCGCGCGGGAGGCCGGCGTGTCGCTCGCCACCGCGTCCCGCGTGCTGAACGGCACCTCGCAGGTCCGGGCCGACCTGCGCGAGCGGGTGCTGGCGGCCGCGTCGCTGCTCAGCTACACGCCGAACGCGCACGCGCAGGCGCTGGCCAGCGCGTCCAGCAAGTCCGTCGGGGTGATCTGCCACGACGTCAGCGACCCCTACTTCGCCGGCGTCGCCCGCGGCGTCATGCGCACCGCCGCCGAGGACGGCATGCTCGTGATGCTCGCCAGCACGTTCCGCGACCCCGCCCGCGAGGTCGAGTACGTGGCGATGCTGCGCGCGCAGCGGGCCCGCGCGATCCTGCTGATCGGCTCCGGCTTCGAGGACCGCGACTGGGAGCGCTCGATGGCCGCCGAGCTCGACCCGTACCAGCGCACCGGCGGCCGCGTCGCCGTCCTCAGCCGGCACCGCAGCCTCAAGGTCGACGCCGTCCTGCCGCAGAACCGCGAGGGCGCCGCCGCCCTCGCCCGCGCCCTGCTCGACCTCGGGCACCGCGACTTCGGCGTGCTGACCGGCCCGCGCGCCCTCACCACCGTGTCCGACCGCCTCGCAGGCTTCACCGGCGCCCTCGCCGAGGCGGGCGTCGACGTCCCCGCCGAGCACATCGTGGAGGCCGCCTTCACCCGCGACGGCGGCTACGCGGCCGCGACCGCGCTGCTCGGCCGCGGAACCCGCCCCACCTGCGTGTTCGCGGTCACCGACGTGATGGCGATCGGCGCGCTCGCCGCGTTCCGCGACCACGGCGTGTCCGTGCCGGACGACGTCTCCCTCGCCGGCTTCGACGACATCCCGATCGTCCGCGACCTGACCCCGCCCCTCACCACCGTCGCGCTACCGCTCGGCGCGATGGGCGAGCGCGTGATGGGCCTCGCCCTCCGCGAGCCGTCCGCCGCCCGCCGCAGCCGCATCGAGCGCATCGACGGCGAGGTCGTGCTGCGCGCCAGCACGGCCCCGCCCCGCTGACCCGCGGCGCGCCCGCCGTCCCACCGTCCAGGACGCCGCAGGGCGCGCCGCCTCCCCGTCCCCCGGAAACCGAAGAACCCGCCCGGAGATCCGGACGGGTTCCCGTCTATCGGCCGAGAACGGCCGGTCAACGCGCCGCGAGATCGTCTTGCCCGACCTCGGCCTCCACCGGACGCTCGGCGTCCGACTCCGCCGGGCGCCGCTCGGGCCACTCGACGATCTTGGTGCGGCGGGGGTTCGCCAGAGGGGTGCTCATCTTCGCCGTCGTCCTCCTGTTCGGGCAGATCGAAGCAAATGTTCCCGACCACCGGCCCGCTTTCGCAAAATGGTCTAGACCGCGTCGTGCCGCCCCCCTTTCCAGAACGGGATAATTCGGTCGCCGCCGCTCCCGCTTCCTGGCAGCCTTTCCGTATGGACGTAGCCGAGCTGACCCGCCTCAAGGACGAGGGTGCGCACCTGGAGTTCCTGTTCTTCTGGCGCCACCGGACCCCCGGACCCGGCTACCTGAGCCAGTGGTGGCCTTCCGTCTTCACCGTGGACGGTGTGACCTACGCCACCGCGGAGCACTACATGATGGCGGAAAAGGCCCGCCTTTTCGGCGACGGGGAAACGGCCGCCGCCATCCTCGGCGCCTCGCACCCCCGAAGGGCGAAGGATCTCGGCCGCCGCGTCCGGAACTTCGACGAACGGACGTGGAAAGAGCACCGGCTGGCAATTGTCACGCGGGGCAACGAGGCCAAGTTCGCGCAGCACGGGGACATGCGCGACTACCTCCTCGGCACGCGTGACCGGATCCTGGTGGAGGCGAGCCCCCTCGACCGCATCTGGGGCATCGGCCTCGCCGCCGACGACCCCCGCGCCGAGGACCCCGCGGCCTGGCGGGGCGAGAACCTCCTGGGCTTCGCCCTGATGGCCGCCCGCGACGCCCTGGCCGCCTGACGAAGGGCCGCCAGGGCGGCCGCCGCCCCCCGCGGGCTTGACCTCGACTTTGGTTGATGTTTCACGGTGGTCCCATGAGCACCGACATTGCGGCGGACCGCACGGCGGACGTCGAAGCGATCGAGAACGTCATCCGGACCGTCGAGCACTCCCAGAACAACGAGCTTCCCGACGACTTCCTCGCGCTGTTCCGGCACGACGCCGTCTGGACGACGGGCGGCGGCAAGCGGCTCTTCGGCCTGGACGAGATAGCCGCGTTCACCCGCCAGGTCCTCCCCGGCGGGATGCAGGGCATGACCGTCACGTTCGAGCTTGAGCACATCCTGTTCATCCGCCCCGACGTCGCCGCCGTGAAGGTGCGCCAGGTGTACCGGACGCCGGACGGCCCGGACGTGGGCAGCCCGCTGTGGGTCATGGCCAAGGAAGACGGCCAGTGGCTTCTGACCGCCTGCCAGAACACCGGCGTCCACGACGACGAGTTGGTGACACAGACGGCGAGCCGCCCCGTCTTCGGTTCCGGTGACTGAGCCATGTGAGTGATCATCGGGTTCGCCCGGACTTACCATGAGCAGGGCTCGTGGTCTCGCGTGGGCGGCTGGGGGGACGGGGTATGCGGCGGCGGCAGGGACCGGTCTTCCCCGGGTACCTGATGATCCTGCTGGTGGCGCTGCTGGGGCTGGCGTTACAGGTCTCGCCGCAGACGACCCGGGTCGTCCAGGAGTGGGCGCTTCCGGTCATCGTGGTGTGCATGCTCCTGATCCCGCTCGTCCTGGCGTGGGAGAAGGGGCAGGAGCGGCGGAACCTCGCGCGGCCGGGGTGGAAGGGCGACCGGTCGCCGTATCCGGGGCTGGACGCGTTCACCGAGGACGACGACGGGGTCTTCTTCGGGCGGGACGGCGAGATCCAGGAGCTGGTCGAGCGGCTGCGCCCGGGGAGCGAGCCGCGGTCGATCGCGGTGACCGGGCCGTCCGGGGTGGGCAAATCGTCCCTGCTCTACGCGGGGCTGCTGCCGAGGCTGGCGCAGCAGCGGCGGTGGATCGTGCTTCCGTCGATGACTCCGGAGGGCGATCCGTTTCGGTGCCTCGCCTACTGCCTTGCCGACGCGCTCGGCGGGGGCGCCGAGGAGATCGCCGAGGAACTGCGGCGGGACCCCGCCGCGCTCCGGCGGCGGGTGGCCGAACTCCGGCGAGGCCGGCGGAACCGGTCCGTGCTGATCGTCGTGGACCAGGCGGAGGAACTGCTGACGCTGACCGAGGACGATCAGCGGGACGCGTTCCTCGGAATGCTCCGGGACGGGGTGGACGCCGATCCGAAACTGTGGGTCGTCCTCGTGTTCCGTGCGGAGTTCCTGACGACGTTCCTCAGCGGCGGGTCCGCCGAGATGTTCCGGCATCCGTTCACGGTGACGGCGCTCGACCGGGCGGCGCTGCGGACGGTGGTCCGGGAACCGGCGGAACGGGCGGGCATCGCGTTCGAGCCGCCCGAACTGGTCGCGCAGATGGCCGAGGACACGGGGGACGGGACGGCGCTCCCGCTGCTCGCCTACCTGCTGCACGAGCTGTACCTGCAGGTCGGGCGGAACGGCACGATCACGCTGGCGGACTACCGCCGGACCGGCGGGGTCGACGGCGCGCTGACGCGGCGGGCCGACCGGCTGCTGGGTGAGCTGGAGGCGCTGGACCCGGCGCCGCCCGTCCTGCAGACCCTGCTGAAGTTCGTCAAGTTCACCGAGGGGCGGCCGACCCGGCGGCGGGTGGCGGGCCGGGAGCTGGACGAGGCCGGGCGGCTGGTCGTGGACGCGTTCGTCCGGGAGCGGCTGTGCACCAGCGGCCGGGACGGCGAGGACGCCGTGTTCGAGGTCTCGCACGAGGCGCTGTTCTCCGCGTGGGCGCCGCTGCGGCAGACGATCGCCCTGCACGCCGAGGTGCTGCGCCGGATCGCCGACCTGGAGCAGTGGGCCGCCGAGTGGGACCGCTACGGACGTCAGGAGGCGTACCTGCTGCGCGGCGACCGGCTGGCCGCGGCGCGCAAGTGGGTCGCCGAGGCGGAGGACCTCGCCGCCATCGAGCCGCTCGCCCTGGAGTTCGTCGAGATCTCGCACCGCTCCGACGGCGTCGCCATGCGCAGGCTGGCGGACTCGATCGCCCGGCAGGCGCTCACCGGCTACCTGACCGACCCGGAGCACAGCCTGCTGCTCGCCCTGGCCGCGCATGAGGAGTGCGCCCCGACGCCGCTGGCCCGCCGGGCGCTGTCGGCGGCGCTGGCGGTGTCCCGGGTGCGCGGCGTCCTGCGCGGCCACGAGGACCAGATCTGGTCGGTGGCCTGGTCGCCGGACGGCCGGCTGATCGCGACCGCGTCCTCGGACCGGACGATCCGCCTCTGGGACGACGCCGGCGCCGAGGCGGCGGTGCTGCGCGGGCACGAGGCGGCGGTCGTTTCGGTGGCCTGGTCACCGGACGGGCTGCGGCTCGCGTCGGCGTCCGACGACGGCACGGTGCGCGTGTGGGACGTGGCCGCCCGCGCCCGGGCGGCGGTGCTGCGGGGCCACGGCGACATGGTGTGGGGCGTGGCCTGGTCGCCGGACGGCACCCGCATCGCCTCCGCGTCCCGCGACGGCGACGTCAGGATCTGGGACGCGGCGGACGGCACGACCACCGCGACGCTGAGCGGCCACGAGGGATGGGTCCGCGACGTGGCCTGGTCACCGGACGGGACCAGGCTGGCCAGCGCGTCCGACGATCGCACGGTTCGGACCTGGGACGCGGCGACCGGGCGGCGGACGGCAGTGCTCGAAGGCCACGACGAGACCGTCCGGATGGTGGCCTGGTCGCCCGACGGCACCCGCCTGGCGAGCTGCTCCTACGACCGGACGGTGCGGGTGTGGGACGCGGAGACGGGCGCGTGCGACCGGATCCTGCACGGGCACGGACGCCTGGTGTGGGCCGTCTCCTGGTCGCCGGACGGGACCCGGCTGGCCACCGCCTCGCATGACCGCACGATCCGGATCTGGCCGGCCGCGCAGGGCTCCGAACTCGCGGTGCTCCGCGGGCACGGCGAGCCGCTGCGCGCGGTCGCCTGGTCGCCGGACGGCGCCCGGCTGGCCACCGGTTCCAACGACCGGACCGTCCGCTTCTGGGACGCCGAGCGCGCCGCGGAGGTCGCGGTGCTGCGCGGGCACGAGCGCACGGTCGCCGCGGTCGACTGGTCCGCCGCCGGCGTCCTCGCCTCGGCGTCCTACGACCGGACGGTGCGCGTCTGGGCCGACGACGGCCCGCGAGTCCTGAGCGGGCACACCGACGAGGTCTGGGACGTGGCCTGGTCGCCCGACGGCGGCCGCCTCGCCACCGCCTCCCGCGACCGCACGGTCCGCGTCTGGACGGCGGACGGCACGCAGGAGGCCGTGCTGCACGGGCACGACGACTGGGTGCGTGCCGTGGCCTGGTCGCCGGACGGCACCAGGCTGGCGAGCGCGTCCGACGACCGCACCATCCGGCTCCAGGACCGCGACGGCTCCGCGCCGCTCGTCCTGCGCGGCCATGAGGACACCGTCCGCGCCGTCTCCTGGTCGCCCGACGGCGCACGGGTCGCCTCGGCGGCGCAGGACGGGACGGTCCTCGTCTGGGAGGCCGCCACCGGCCTGCGGCTCACGGTGCTGTCCGTGCCGGGGGGAGCCGCCCGCGACCTGGCCTGGTCACCGGACGGCGCGCACATCGCGGCCCTCTCCGGCGACCACGAGGTCCGGGTGTGGAACGCCGCGGAGGGGGCGGAGGTGTCCGTGCTGTCCGGTCATGACGGGTGGGTGTGGTCGGTGGCGTGGTCGCCGGACGGCCGGGTCCTCGCGACCACGTCGACCGACCGGACCGTCCGGCTGTGGGACGCGCCCGCCGGCCGCGAACTGTCCGTCGCGGCCGTCCACGACGACGAGGTCTGGGACGTGGCCTGGTCGCCCGACGGCACCCGCATCGCCACCGCCTCCGGGGACCGCACGGTGCGGATCTGGGAGGTCGTGACCGACGGTGCGGCGCTCGTCGCACGGGCCCGGAGCCGCGTGTTCCGCCAGCTCACCCGAGACGAGCGCCAGACCCTCATGATCCCCGCCC
>NZ_SMKB01000198.1:0-13496 GCF_004348575.1 Actinomadura sp. 7K534 | reverse complement strand
CAACCTCACACCCCACCTCGGACCCCACACCCACATCGCCGCACACAACACACCCACCTCCACCGTCATCTCCGGCGACACCCACACCGTCAACGAGGTAGTGGACTTCTGGCGGATCTGGGGGGTCAGGACCAGCGTCCTGCGCGTGAGCCGCGCGTTCCACTCCCACCACATCGACGCGATCGCCGAGGAGTTCGGCAAGGCGGCCCGGGAACTGGAGTACCGCCCGCCGCGGATCCCGATCGTGTCCAACGTGACCGGTGAGCTGGGCGAGCCGGAACTGATGGCCTCCCCGGAGTACTGGGTGGACCAGGCCCGGCGGCCGGTCCGGTTCTACGACGGGGTGCGGACCCTGCGGCGCGAGGGGACGGGGATCTTCCTGGAGGTCGGCCCCGACACGGTGCTGGCCCCCCTGGCGCACGGCTGCCTGGAAGAGGAGAACGACACGGGTGCGCGGCCGGTGTTCGCGGCCACGCTGCGCGGCGACCGGGACGAACTGCCGGCGCTGCTCGCCGCGGTGGGCCAAGTGCACGTCGCCGGAGGGACGGTGGACTGGCCCGCCGTCCTGGACGCGGTCGGCGCCCCGCGGCCCGACGGCCCGGTGCCGCTGCCCACGTACGCGTTCCAGGGGCGTCACTACTGGCTGCACCCCGGGGAGCAGCAGGACACGGGGGAGGACGGCGCCGGGGAGGACGCCGGGTTCTGGGACGCGGTGGAGAGCGGAGACCTGTCGTCGGTGGCGGCCGCTCTCGACCTGGACGATGCACAGCGGCAGGCCATGCGCGACATCCTGTCCCCGTTGTCCGTATGGCGGCGGCGGCGCAGATGCCAGTACCGGATCCGGTGGACGCCGCTGCCGGAAGCGCCGGCCCAGGGCATGTCCGGTACCTGGCTGGTGCCCGTCCCGGCCGCCCTGGCCGACGCGCCCCCGGTGGCGGAGATGCTCGGGATGTTCGACGGAGCGGGCGCGACCGCACGGGTCGTCCCGGTCGAGGCGGGGGACACCGAGGCCCTCTCCCGCCTCCTGCGCGGGATGTCCCTGGACATCGCGGTCAGCGGCGTGCTGTCCCTCCTAGCCCTGGATCGCGAGATCCAGCCGGGGACGTCGGCGGTCCCGGCCGGGCTGGCCCTGACGGTGGCGCTGGTGGGCGCGCTGGAGGAGGCCGGGCTGGACGCTCCGCTGTGGATCGCGACCCGCGGCGCGGTCCGGGCGGACGGCTCCGACCCCGGCCCTGACCCGCTCCAGGCCCTGCTGTGGGGCTACGGCCAGGTCGCGGCCGAAGAGCGCACGTCCGGACCGGTCGGGCTCATCGACCTTCCCGAGCACCTGGACGGGGCCGCGCAGGCCCGGCTGGGGACCGTCCTCGCGGGCGGCGCCGCGGATCAGGCCGCCGTCCGCGGACCGGTCGCGTACGTGTCGCGGCTGATCCGCACGCCCCCCGGCGGGCGGCCGCCCGAAGGGAGCCCGGTGCCGCCGGGGCCGGTGGTGTTCACCGGCGCCGTCACGACGCCGGCGGCCCACACCGCTCGATGGCTGGCAGGCGGCGGAACGGAGCGTATGGTCTTCGCCGGCCCCGGCGCCGCCCAGGACCCCGGTACCCGCGACCTGCTGACCGAGCTGAAGGCCCTGGGCGTCCACGCGGAGATCGCCGAACCTGAGGCGGAGGCGCGCGGCGGGGACATCGCGGCGGTCGTCCACGTCGCGGACCTCGACGCGGGGCGTGCCGGGCCCGCCGACATCGCGGCGCTGGACCCGGAGATCGCCGCGGTCCAGGACGCCGCGGCCGCGCTGGCCGCGTTCGCGGACACCGCGGAGCCGCCGATGTTCCTGTTCGTCACCTCGGCCGCCGCTGTGCTCGGCGGGGCGGGGCTGGGAGACCAGGCTCCAGCGCACGCCTACCTGAACGCCTTCGCCGCCCGCCTGGAAGAGGGCGGCCACACCGTCGCGTCGATCGCCGTGGGCCCCACCGGCGAACCCGAGCCGTCCGCCGCGCCCGAGACGGCGGTCCCGGCCCTGCGGGAGTGGGCTATGCGGGCGCTGCCCCCGGGCCAGGCGGTCGCTGCGCTGCGGCAGGCGGTGGGCGCCGGCTCCCCGCTGCTCGTCGCCGACATCGACTGGGAGCGCGCCGTGTCCCGCCAGGACGGTGCGCCCCCGCGCCGCCTGTTCCACGAGATCCCCGAGGTCCGGCGCATCGCCGGACCGGATGGCGACGGCGGCGCGGCGGCCGGGCGGGCGGCCGAACTGCGGCGCCGCCTGGCCGGCGTGCCGGAGGCCGAACGGGAGCGGCTGCTGCTGGACCTGGTCCACCGGCGCGCCGCGACCGTCCTGGGATTCGCGTCGGCGGACGAGGTCAAGCCCGACGACAGCCTCCTGGACCTGGGCCTGTCGTCCTTCACGGCACTGGAGCTGAGCACCCGCCTGGCCGAGGCCACCGGCCTGCGGATCTCCCCGGTGGCGGTCTTCGAGAACGCCACCCCGTCGGCGATGGCCCGGTTCCTGAACGGCGAGTTCGCCGCGCAGGACGGGCCCGCCACCGAGTCCGGCGACGCGACGGACTCTCCCGCGGCGCACGCGTCCCCAACGAACGAGGTGTCATGAGCGATTCCGTTGTCATCGTCGGCGCGGGCCCGGTCGGCCTGATGCTCGCTCACGAGCTGGCCCTGGCCGGGGTGCGGGCCGTCGTCATCGAGCGGAGTCCCGAGATCGACGACAGGACGGTCTCGGGGCTGATCCACGCCCGCTCGGTCGAGCTGCTGGAGCAGCGGGGCCTGATGGAGCCGCTCCGCCGCGAGCACGGCGAGCCCCTGGTCTGGGACCGGCTCCACTTCGCCAGCTTCTGGCTGGACATGTCGGAGCTGGCGGAGACCGACCACTCCGTCGTCCTCCTGCAGAACCACATCCAGCGGGTCCTCAGCGACCACGCCGCCGCGCGCGGCGTGCGGATCCTGCGCCGGCACGAGCTGATCGGGCTGAGCCAGGACGAGGAAGGCGTCACCGCCCGGGTCCGCTCGCCCCTCGGCGAGGAGGAGATCCGGTGCCGCTACCTGGTCGGCTGCGACGGCGAGGACAGCGCGGTGCGCGAGCTCGCCGGGTTCGCGGTGACCAGGAGCGGCCCGTCCTGGTACGGGCTCCTCGCCGACGTCGGGAGCTACGCGGGGCCGGTCGGCGCGGGGTCCTTCCACGCGGGCGGCATGTTCGGCCAGTTCGGCGACGCGTCCACCATGTTCCGCCTGATGACCATCGAGATCGGGGTCGAGGCGCCGCCCGCGGACCGGCCGGTCACGCTGGACGAGGTCAGGGCGAGCATCGAGCGGATCACCGGCGAGCGGCCCACCGTCGAGGAGCCGCTCTGGCTGCACCGCCACGGCAACGTCACGATCCTCGCCGACCACTACCGCAACGGCCGGGTCTTCCTGGCCGGGGACGCCGCGCACTTCCAGTTCCATCCCGCCGGGCACGCGGTGACGATCGGGCTGCAGGACGCGGTGAACCTCGGCTGGAAGCTCGCCGCGGACGTGCAGGGCCGGGCGCCCGCCGGGCTGCTGGACACCTACGAGGCCGAACGCCGCCCCTACGGGCGCCGTGCCTGCGTGTACGGGCGAGCGCAGATGGCGCTGCTCGACACCGCCGACGGCCCGAGCGCGCTGCGCGAGGTGTTCGGCGAGCTGCTCGACCACGAGGTGGTGAACCGGCACCTCGTCCGCGCGGCCACCGACGCCCGCCACCCGGCAGGCGGGGGCGACGGGCTGCTGGGCCGCCGGGTGCCACTGGTCCGGCTCGGCACGGCCGGCGGCGAGGTCCCGGTGGCCGAGACGCTGCACGCCGCCCGCGGCGTCCTGCTGGACCTGTCCGGGGGTGCGGAGCCGCCGGACGTCACCGGCTGGAAGGACAGGGTGGACGTCGTCGCGGCCGAGCCGGCGCCCGAGATCCCGGCGTCGGCGGTCCTCGTGCGCCCCGACGGCCACATCGCCTGGGCGGGGGAGACCGCCGCCGCGGCCGGCGGGCTCCGCCCGGCGCTGGCCGCCTGGTTCGGGGAGCCCGCCGAGTGATGGCCCCGACGAGCTACGGAGAACCCGTGACGCGGGATCAGGTAGACCGGCCGCTGGCCGTCCTCGGCGCGGGAGTCATGGGCGCGGGCATCACGGCGCTGCTCCTCGGGCACCGGCGGCCCGTCGTGCTCGTCGACACCGACGCGTCCAGGCTCGACCGGGTCCGCGCGGAGATCTCCCGGCACCTGCGGCTGGCCCGCCTCATGGGTGCGCTGCCGCGGGAGGGCACGGACGGCGAGCTGGTGACGAGCACCGCCCCCGACGCGATGGCCGGGGCGGCCGCGGTGATCGAGGCCGTCACCGAGGAGACCGCCGCCAAGGCCAAGGCCCTGTCTGACGCGGCGGCGGCGACCGCCCCGGGCACGCCGCTGGTGTCCAACACCTCCTCGATCCCGATCGACGAGCTGGCCCGGGGCACGGGCCGCCCGGAGGACCTGGTCGGCGTCCACTTCATGAACCCGCCCTACCTGATCGCGACGGTGGAGGTCGTCCAGGGGCCGCGCACCGCGCCCGCGGCGATGGCCGCGGTGCGCGGGCTGCTCGCGGACCTCGGCCGCCGGGCCGTGGTGGTCGGCGACGGGCCAGGGTTCGTGACCAGCCGCATCCTGCACCGGATGATCAACGACGCGGCGCGGATCGTGGCGGAGGGCCGGGCGTCCGCAGAGGACGTCGACACCCTCCTGCAGGACTGCCTCGGGCACCGCACCGGCCCGCTGCGCACCGCGGACCTGATCGGGCTGGACAACCTCGTCGACTCGCTGCGGGTGCTGCACGAGCGCACCGGCGACGACGGCTGCCGCCCCTGCGACCTCCTGCTGGACAAGGTGCGCGCCGGCGACCTCGGCCGTAAGAGCGGGCGCGGGTTCTACGACTACCTGGAGGCACGACCGTGACCACGTCGTCCGACCGGGCGGAGAGCCGTGCGGCGGCTCCGCCGGACATCGAGAAGGACCTGCGCACCTTCCTGGAGGTGCGCACCAAGAACCCCATCGGGCCGGACGACGACCTCGCCGCGGCCGGGGTCTCGTCGCTGTTCGTGATGGAACTGGTGACCTACATGGAGAACACCTACGGCATCGTCATCGCGGGGCCGGACCTGATGATGGAGAACTTCCGGACGGTGCGCGCCATGGTGGCGCTGGTGGAGCGGCTGGCGGCCACCGGCCCGGGAGGCCCCGGGTGACCACTGACACCGCGCTCGGCGGGCCCGGCGCGATGACCTCCCTGGTCGCCGAGCTGGTCGGCGGCCAGGCGGAGGAGTGGGACCGGCGGGGCCGGCTGCCGCTGGAGCCGGTGCGCGAACTCGCCGGCCGGGGAATGCTGTGCGCCCAGGTGCCCGCCCGGTACGGGGGACCGGGGCTGACGGCCGCGGACGGCGGGGCCTTCACCGCGGGCGTCGGCAGGCTGTGCAGCTCCCTGCGCAGCCTGATGACCTCCCAGGGCATGGCCGCGTGGACCATCGAAAAGCTGGGCGGGGCCGCGCAGCGGGCGGCGCACCTGCCCGAACTGGCGGGCGGCCGGCTCGCCGCCGTGGCGTTCAGCGAACCGGCCGCGGGCAGCGACCTTTCGGCGATCGACACCCGGATCCGGGCCGAGGGCGACACGGTCGTCGTCGACGGCCGCAAGGTCTGGATCACCGGAGCCGCCTACGCCGACCTGCTGGTGGTGTTCGGCCGGTTCGGGAACGGCTTCGCCGCCGCACTGGTGCCGGCGTCCGCGCCGGGCGTGCGGGTGGAGCGGGTGCCCGACCCGCTCGGCTGCCGCGCCGCCGGGCACGCCGACGTGCACCTGGACTCCGTGCGGCTGCCCGCGGACAGCGTCCTGGAGCGGACCGCCGGATCCGCGGAGCTGCTGGTGACGCCGCCGCTGACCTACGGCCGGCTGTCGGTGGCCTGGGGATGCGTCGGCATCCTGCGCGCCTGCCTGGACGAGGCGACCGGCCACGCCCGCTCCCGCGTCCAGTTCGGCCGGCCGATCGCCGACCACCAGCTCGTCGCCGGGCACCTCGCCGAGATCCTGGTCGGGGAGCAGGTCGCCACGCGGACCTGCGAGCACGCCAGCCGGTGCTGGGACGCGGGCCTTCCCGAGACGGCCACCGCGGCGGTGCTGGCCAAGCACGTCGGCGCCGTCAACGCCGTCCGGGGCGCGTCCGCCGCGGTGCAGGTCCTGGGCTCGGCGGGCGCGCGGGACGGGCGGGCCGCGGCGCGCGCGTACCGGGACGCCAAGCTCATGGAGATCATCGAGGGCAGCAGCGAGATCTGCCGGCTGATCCTGGCGCGGCACGCGCTGACCGCGCCTTCATGACGATCGCGACGACCACCGAGAGGAAGGCGACCATGGAGGCCCGAAGCGTGCGCGACGAACCGCCGGCCGGCCCGCCCGAGGACCCGCCGGCGACGGTCAAGTGCCTGGTGTGGGACCTGGACGACACGCTGTGGTCCGGCATCCTGCTGGAGGACGGGGAGGTGCGGCTCGGCGACGCCGTCCGCGGGGTCATCGCCGAACTCGACTCCCGCGGCATCCTGCAGTCGGTGGCCAGCAAGAACGACCCCGACCTGGCCTGGCGGCGCCTGGAGCGGCTCGGCGTCGCGGAGTACTTCGTGCACGCCCGGATCGGCTGGGGCCCCAAGTCGGACGCGGTGCGGGACATCGCCGAGCGGCTGAACTTCGCCGAGCACACCATCGCGTTCATCGACGACCAGCCCGCGGAACGCGCGGAGGTCGCGTTCCACCTGCCGCGGGTGCGCTGCTACCCCGCCGAGCGGGCGGCCGAGCTGCCCGCCCTGCCCGAGTTCAGCCCCCCGGTCGTGACGGTCGACGCCCGGCGGCGCCGCGAGATGTACCAGGCCGGGCTGGCCCGCGACGCGGACCGCGCCGGGTTCACCGGGCCCGACGAGGACTTCCTGCGGTCCCTGGACATGGTGCTGGAGGTCGGGAGGGCGGACGGGGAGCGCCTCACCCGGGTCGAGGAGCTGACGCTGCGCACCAGCCAGATGAACGCCACGGGCGTGCACTACTCCGACGCCGCGCTGCGCGGCCTGCTCGCCGATCCGGGCCACGAGGTCCTGGTGGCGACGCTGACCGACCGGTTCGGCCCGCACGGCGCGGTCGGCGTCCTGCTGCTGGAGCGGCACCCGTCGGTGTGGAACCTGAAACTGCTCGCCACCTCGTGCCGCGTGGTGTCGTTCGGGGTCGGCTCGGTGATCCTGCGCTGGCTGATCGGGCAGGCGGCCGAAGCCGGCGTCCACCTGCTCGCCGATTTCCGCCCCACCGAGCGCAACCGCATCATGGAGGTCACCTACCGGTTCGCCGGTTTCGGCGACGCCCCCTGCCGGTGCCGCGACGGCCTCGCCGAGCCCGCCGGGGACGAGGGCACCGTCAGGCTGCACCTGGAGCCCGCGCCGCAACAGGACCCCACCACCATGCGGCTCATCGCGCCCGACCTCTGCGGAACCGTGATCTGACATGGCCGGGTACCTGGAGGTGACCCCTGAACTGCTGGACTACGCCAGGGGCGTCTCGCTGGACGACGACGAGGTCCTGCGCGACCTGCGCCGGGTGACCGCGGGCATGCTCGGCGGGACGACGATGCAGGTAGTCCCGGAAGGGGCGCAGCTGCTGGCGATGCTGGTCCGGCTGACCGGCGCCCGGCTCGTGCTGGACATCGGGACGTTCACCGGATACAGCGCCCTGTGCATGGCGCGCGCCCTGCCGCCCGGCGGCCGCCTCGTCACCTGCGACGTCAGCGACCGGTGGAGCGCGGTCGCGGCCGAGCACTGGGCGCGGGCCGGGGTCGCCGAGAAGATCGACTTCCGGCTCGGCGACGCCGCCGCAACGCTGGCCGGCCCGCCGGACGGCATCGGCGCGGGCTCGGTCGACCTGGTGTTCGTCGACGCCGACAAGGCCGGCTACCCGCGCTACTTCGAGGCGGCCCTGCCGCTGGTCCGGCCCGGCGGCCTGCTCGTGTTCGACAACACGCTGTTCTTCGGCCGCGTCCTGGACCCGGACCCGGCGGACGCCGACGCCCGGGCCGTCCGGGAGCTCAACGCGCTGCTGCACCGGGACGAGCGCGTCGAGGTGTGCCTGCTCCCGATGGCGGACGGTATCACCCTCGCCCGGAAGGCGGAGCACGGAAGCACGGCATAAGCGGGGCTTTAGCGCGGCTGCCGATCATGGGAGCGGCGCCGCCACGAGGGAAGGGACAGCCATGTACCGCTCGGATATCGGCATCGTGTCGGCGGGCACGGGACTCCCGGGAGAGGCGATCGGAACGGCCGCGCTGGCGAAGCGGTTCGGTTTCGGGACGCCCTGGGAGCACTGGGTCAACACGTTCATCGGGACGACCAGCCGCCACCTCGCCATCGACCTGGAGACCGGGGAGGCCCGCGCGACGCTGGCGGACCTGGGGGAGGAGGCGGGGCGGAAGGCGCTGGAGTCGGCGGGCCTCGGACCGGGCGACATCGACCTGGTGGTCATGGGCACCGCCACCCCGGACCTGCTGATGCCGGCGACCGTCAACCAGATCGCCGACCGGCTCGGCATCGACGGCGTCCCCAGCTTCCAGCTCCAGTCGGGCTGCTCGGGCGCGGTGCAGGCGATGCACGTGGCGAGCCAGCTCCTGTCCACCGGCCAGTACCGCACGGCCCTGGTGCTCGGCGGCGACGTGTGCGCCAAGCACGTCGTGCCCGACGCCGACTTCAGCCGGCTCCCCCCGGCCGAGCTGGTGAACCTGGTGCTCTTCGGCGACGGCGCCGGCGCCGTCGTGCTCCGCCGGGAACCGGAACCCGGCGCGGCCCTGCTGCGCGGCCTGTTCACCCGCCTGGTCGGGCTGGGCCGCGAACCGGGGCAGACCCTCGCCTGGTACGGCGCGAACCGCACGTTCGACCGGCCGGCCGCCACCGAGGACTACAAGGCGATCGAGGAGCGCGTCCCGGTCATGGCCGTCGAGGTGCTCAAGGAGCTGCTCGAGAACCTGGACTGGAGCGAGGCCGACCTGGGCTACCTGCTGCCGCCGCAGCTGTCCGGCCGCATGAGCACCCTGATCGGGGAGCGCCTGGCGGTCCCGCACGCGCGGCAGATCACCCGCGTCCACGAGATCGGGAACTGCGGCAACGGCCTGGTGTTCTTCCAGCTCGAACGCGCCCTGGCGGCGATGGGCCCCGGCGACCGGGCGGTGGGCGTCGCGATCGAGTCCAGCAAGTGGATCAAGAGCGGGTTCGCGCTGGAGCGGACGTGACCGCCCGGCGGCCCGGCGCGGACGGCGCCCCGGCAGGCGACACGGCAGGCGACCGGGCGGTGAGCGTGCCCGTCCCGGCCGAACGCCGGCACACGCTGACCTTCCTGTCCTGGGCCAGGGGGGCCGCGCCGGTCTTCCTCGACACCGAGGTGGACATGAGCGCCGTCGTGGCGCACCGCCGCGCCGCCGAGCGGGCGGGACGCCGCTGCTCGACGGTCGCCTGCGTCCTGCACGCCGCGGGCCGGGTCCTGGCCCGCCACCCGGACGCCAACGCGGCGATCAGGGGCCGCGGCCGGCCGAGGATCGCGCGTTACCCCACGGTCAACGCCAAGGTCGCGCTGGACAAGCGGCTGAACGGGCAGCGGGTCGTCCTCGCCGCGCTCCTCACCGGGGTGCACCGGTCGAGCCTGGAGCAGATCCAGGACGAGTTGGAGTACTGGCGCCGCGGCGACCCCGACCGCATGCCCGAGTTCGCGGGGCTGCGCAAGATGCAGCGCATGCCGTGGCCGCTGCGGTCCTGGGCGAACAGCTCCGCCGTGTCCAGCCTCCGGCGCCGCCCCCGCACGATGGGCACCTTCGCCCTCACGTCGCTGGCGCACCGTCCGGTCAACGGCTTCCACTCCTTCGGCGGAACGACCATCACGCTGGGCGTCGGGCAGACGACCGAGCGGCCGGTGGTCCGGGACGGGGTGCTCGGCTCGGCGCCCGTGATGCAGCTCAACCTGGCGTTCGACCACCGGGTCATCGACGGGGCGCACGCGGCCGACGTCCTCACTGAGATCAAGGAGGCGCTGGAGGGCTTCGCCGCTCCCGCGGACGGCGGCGGCGCCGCCCGGGAACGCCCGCTCCCCGGGAAGGGGGCGCGATGAACGACGTCGGCGAGCTCAAGCGGTACATCATCGCGCACGCCCGCGCCCAGAGCGTCCCGCCCGAGCGGCTGCGGGACCTGCTGGGCCGCATCCGCAACGACGACGGCGACGCCCCGGGCTCGTGGGTGCGCGCCTGGGTGGCCGAAGGCGACCTGGAGTACCGCCAGGGCCGCCTCTACGACGCCTGCCGGTACTACATGCTGGCCCGGTTCCCCTACCCGGACGGCCCCGCCCGGCAGGAGGCGCAGCGCAGGTGCGTGGAGGTGTTCGACCGCTTCCGCCGGGACGACACCGGCATCCAGCGCCTCGACGTCGCGGCCGGCGACGGCCTGGTGCGCTGCTACGCGACCGGCCTGTCCCGCGAGCGCCGCCCGCCCCTGCTGATCCTCATGGGCGGCATCGTCAGCATCAAGGAGCAGTGGGCGTACACGCTGCTGAACCTCCGGCGGGCGGGGCTGGCCGCCGTCGTCGCCGAACTGCCGGGCATCGGGGAGAACACGCTGCCCTACACCCCGGACGGCCACCGGATGCTGACGGCGATCATGGACGCGGTCGGCGACCGCGCCGATACCGCCCGCGCCTACGCGATCATGCCGAGTTTCGCCGGCCACCTGGCGCTGCGCTGCGCCGTGGACGACCGCCGGATCCGCGGGGTCGTGTCCGCCGGCGCGCCGGTCAACCGCTTCTTCACCGACGGCGCGTGGCAGCGCGGGCTTCCCCGCGTCACCGTCGACACGCTCGCCCACCTGATGGGCACCGAACCCGCCAGGCTTCCCGGGGAACTCCCGGCGTGGGCGCTCACGGCGGAGCACCTCACCGGGCTCACGATCCCGGTGCACTACATGGCCGCGCGCCGGGACGAGATCATCCCGCGCGGCGACCTGCGGTTCCTCAGGGACCATGTGCGCCGCCTGCACCTCGTCGAGAACGACGACGTGCACGGATCCCCGGCGCACCATGTGGACGCCCGCATATGGACGGCCCGATCCATCATGCGGATGCGGGGCGCCTACACCCCGCAGCGGGCCGCGCTGAGCGCGGCCTGGTTCGGGCGCCGCGCGTGGCGCAGACTGGCCGGCCGCAAGGGCGCGCCGGACCTGCCGCTCCGGGACGCCGGCACCCCGCCCCTCCGCACGCCGGAGTCCTAGACGGCGCACCCGGACGGCCGCCCGCACGGAAAGGAACCCTTCTGCCGATGACCGGTTCGACGCATGCCGTGGTCGTGGGCGGCGGCCTGGCGGGAATGCTGGCGGCCGCCGTCCTCGCACGCCACCTCGACGCCGTCACCATCGTGGAACGAGACCGGCTCCCCGGCGGGCCGGAGCTGCGCAAGGGGCTGCCCCAGGCGCGGCACGCCCACATCCTGTGGTCCGGCGGCGCGCGGGCGATGGACTCGGTCCTGCCCGAGACGACCGCCCGGCTGCTCGCCGCGGGCGCGCACCATGTGGGCGTCCCGCAGCAGATGGTCACCCTCACCGCGCTGGGCTGGCAGCACCGCTTCCCCGCGACGGAGTACATCATCGGCGCGAGCCGCGCCCTGATCGACTGGGTGATCCGGGACCAGGCCCTCGCCGAGCCGGGGGTCGCGCTGCTCGACGACGCCGAGGTCGTGGAGGTGTGCGGCGGGCCCCGCCGGGTGACCGGCGTGCGGGTGCGGCGCCGGGACGACGGCTCGACCGCCCTGCTCGACGCCGACCTGGTGGTGGACGCCACCGGCCGCGGGTCCCGGCTGAAGTCCTGGACGGCCGGGACGGGCGCCGTCCCCGCCGTGGAGGAGGAGATCGTCGACACCGGGCTCGGCTACGCCACCCGCCTCTACCGGGCCCCCGAGGGCGCGGTGGACTTCCCGATCGTCGCGCTCTACGCCGACTACCGGCGTCCGGTGCCCGGCCGGAACGGGCTGCTGCTGCCGATCGAGGACGGCCGGTGGATCGTCACGCTGTCCGGGACCCGCGGCGCCAGCCCGGCCACCGACGAGGGCGAGTTCGACGCGTTCGTCCGCAGCCTGCGCCATCCGATCATCGCCGAGCTCCTCGCCCTGGCGGAGCCGGTCTCCCCGGTGTACCGCACCCGCTCCACGGCCAACCGGCGCACGCACTACGAGCGGGCCGCCTTCTGGCCCGAGGGCCTCGTCGTGCTCGGCGACGCGCTGGCCTCGTTCAACCCGGTGTACGGCCACGGCATGTGCGCGGCGGCGCACTGCGCCGCGGCGCTGGACGCCGCGCTGCGCCGCAGGGGGCTCGGCCCGGGCCTGGCCTGGTCCGCCCAGCGGGCGATGTGCGCGATCGTCGATGACCCGTGGATCCTGGCGACCAGCCAGGACATCTACTATCCGGACTGCTACGCGACCACCACCGATCCGCGGCTGACCCATGAGGCGGCGATGCGCCGCCAGTTCGCGGAGCTGGTGACGGGCATCGCGCTGCGGGAGCCGGTGGTGAACGCCGCGCTGTCCGCGGTGACCGCCACGTCGGCGCCGGCCACGCGGTTCGAGGACGCGGAGATCGTGTCCGCGATCAGGCGGGGCCCGCGGCTGCCGGTGCTGGAGGACCCGCCGCTGACCGCCGAGGAGCTGTCCGCGGTCGGCTACGAGCCCGGCAGGGCGCTCAGGTAGCCGGAGCGTCCGGCGCAAGGAACCGAGCAGCGAAACGGCCGGGCGGCCGGGGGATCCCCCGGCCGCCCGGCCGTTCGCCCGTTTCTCAGGAGCTGCGGCCCAGCTCCTGGTCGATGAAGCTGAAGATCTCGTCGGTGGTGGCCGACTCGATCCGGCTGGTCACCGCGGCCGGGTCCGCGCCCTTCCGCAGGTCGTTCCAGCGGGACAGCAGTGCCTGCAGCCGCGTGGTGACCTTGGTCCCGGCGCCGTCCTCCGCGGCGATCGCCTCGAGGGTGGTCTCGACCTTGTCGAGCTGCTGGAGCAGCAGCTGCGCCTGGGACACGGCAGCCGGTGCGATCTGGGCCCGCAGGTGCCGGGCCAGCTCGCCGGGCGTGGGGTAGTCGAAGATGAGCGTGGCCGGCAGGCGCTGCCCGGTGGCGGTGGCCAGGCGGTTGCGCAGCTCGATCGCGGTGAGGGAGTCGAAGCCCAGCTCGCTGAACGGGCGGGTGGTGTCGACTCCGTCGGGCGTGGCGTGGGCCAGGACGGCGGCGATGCTGCCGCGGACGAGGCCGGTCAGGTGCTCGTGCTGCTCGTCGGGGGTGCGGCCGGCCAGCTCGTCGGCGAGCCGGGCCGCGTTGGTGCCGGCCGCCGCCGACGGCCGGACGGTGCCGCCCGGGACCAGCGCCCGGAACAGCGGCGGGGGCGGGGCGACCAGGTTGGCGACGTTGATCGGGGTGGCCAGCAGGTG
>NZ_SMKB01000197.1:0-13529 GCF_004348575.1 Actinomadura sp. 7K534 | reverse complement strand
GCGCGAGCCCGCCCCCCGCACCCGGTAAAGCCAGAGTTCACCGGACGTCCGGCGCCGTAGCGAGCGGCGACGGCCGCGATGCCGCGCCTCACACCGCCGTCAGGGCTCCGTCGGCTGGCGGAGGGACGCGGCGCGGGTGAAGCGTTGTCCCCAGTCGTTGAGCTGGTCGAGCAGTTCCGGTGGCTCTACGACCTGGAAGTCGGCGCCGGCCACGCCCAGCGCCATGGTGGGCCAGTCCAGGGTGTCGGAGGTCATCCGCACCCGGCAGCGCTCGGCGTCGATCTCCTCGACGGCGCACCAGCGGCCGATCCGCTTACGCACGTCGGCCGCCGGTGCGTAGACCAGCACCTCCACCCGGTACGAGCGCGGCGGCTCCCGCAGGCTGCCGCTGACGAACTCTGCGGCGTCCACGGCGGGCAGCTCGCGGGGGCGGAACCGGGCGCCGGTCCCGTCCGGGCCGCTGAGCCGGTCGACGCGGAAGCTGCGCCAGTCGTGCCGGACGAGGTCGTACGCGACCAGGTACCAGCGCCGCCCGACCGGCACCAGCCGGTGCGGCTCCACGTGCCGGTCGGACGCCCGGCCCTGGGCGTCGGTGTAGGCGAAGCGGAGCCGTTCGCTGTCACGGCAGGCCAGCGCGATGGTGGTGAGGACGGCGGAGTCGATGTCCGCCCCGGCCGGGCGGCCCCACTCCGCGGGCACCGTCACCGCGCGCAGCGCCTCCACCCGGTGGCGCAGCCGCGCCGGCATGACCTGGACGACCTTGGCCAGCACGCGCACCGAGGACTCGGCGATGCCCGCCACCGCGCCCTGCGCCGCGGCCTGGAGCCCGACCGCGAGCGCGACGGCCTCCTCGTCGTCGATCACCAGCGGCGGCAGCGTCGCGCCCGCGGCCAGCTGGTAGCCGCCCTCGATGCCGCGCTGGGCGTGGACCGGGTAGCCCAGCTCGCGCAGCCGGTCGATGTCCCGGCGCAGGGTGCGGACGGAGACGCCCAGCCGGTCGGCCAGCTCGGCGCCGGGCCAGTAGCGGTGGGTCTGCAGCAGGGACAGCAGACGGAGCGTCCGGTCGCTGGTGTTCGCCATGTCTTCGATTCTCCGGCACTTCAGGTCAGAAAGTGGCCGCTATGGTCCCTAGCGTGGTGTTCGTCCGACGGAGCAAAGTGATCGAAGGCGGAGACCATGACCGTGAACGCGACGACCGAGAACCCGGACACCCGTGACCTGGCCGGCACCGTCAGCAGGTCGGCGCCCACCGGCGAGCGCGCCGACCTGCTGACGATGCTGGCCAAGCACCGGCACTTCCTGCGCTTCACCACCCGCGACCTCAGCGACGAGCAGGCCGGGCTGCGGACGACCGCCAGTGAGCTGTGCCTCGGCGGACTCATCAAGCACGTCACCGCGACCGAGCGCGGCTGGGTGGACTTCATCCTGGAGGGCCCGTCCGCGATGGGCGACTTCGACGACATGACCGAGGAGGACTTCGCCCGGCGGGCCGACGAGTTCCGGATGCTGCCCGGCGAGACGCTGGCCGGCGTGCTCGACGCCTACGCCGAGGTCGCCCGCCGCACCGACGAACTGGTCGCCGCCCTCCCCGACCTGGACGCGACGCACCCGCTGCCGAAGGCTCCGTGGTTCCAGGACGCGCACTGGTCGATCCGGCGGGTGTTCCTGCACATCATCGCCGAGACGGCCCAGCACGCGGGGCACGCCGACATCATCCGCGAGTCCCTGGACGGCGCGAAGACGATGGGCTGAGCAGCAGCGTCCCCACCAGACTCGTTGACTTGCGGCGAGTTGTTGTCACCGCGGGCCGGATGACAACAACTCGCCGCAAGTCAACGGTTGGGGTCAGGAGTTGGCGGTGTCCTCCTCGCGGGGCTGCTTCTTCGTGGCCGCGCGGAGCGAGCCGGGCTTGGCCTTCTCCTCCGGGTGGGTGCGGACGCGGAGCAGGCTGGCGACGGTCGTCACGACCAGGATCAGGAGGATCACGCCGAGCGAGAGCGGCGTCGGCATCTCCGGGATCGACTTGGAGACGTCCTCGTGCAGGAAGTGCAGGATCAGCTTCACGCCGATGAAGATGAGGATCGAGGAGAGCCCGATCGTCAGGTAGACGAGGCGGTCCAGCAGGCCCTCGACGAGGAAGTACAGGGCGCGCAGCCCGAGCAGGGCGAACGCGTTGGCGGTGAAGACGATGAACGGCTCGCTCGTCACGCCGAACACGGCCGGGATGGAGTCGAGGGCGAACAGCAGGTCCGTGCTGCCGATGGCCACGAACACGATCAGCAGCGGGGTCGCGACGCGGTGGCCGTTCTCCCGGGCGAGCATCCGGCCGCCGTGGTAGTCGTCGCTGACCGGGAACAGCTTGCGGGCGCGGCGCACCAGGAAGTTCTCCTCGACGTCCGGCTCCTCGTTGCGGTGCCGGATGAGCTGGATCGCCGTCCAGATCAGCACCAGGCCGAAGATCAGGAACGTGAAGGAGAACAGGCTGATCGCCGCGGCGCCGACCGCGATCAGGACGGCCCGCAGGATGAGCGCGGCGGCGATGCCGAACAGCAGGGTCTTCTGCTGGAACTCGTCCGGCACCTCGAACCGCGCCATGATGATCACGAACACGAAGAGGTTGTCGACCGACAGGCTCTTCTCGACGACGTAGCCGGAGAAGTACTCCGTGCCCGCCGTCGAGCCGACGAGCATCCACAGGGCGAGGCCGAACAGCAGCGCGACGGCGACGTAGAACACCGACCAGAAGGTCGCCTCCCGCATACCGACCGCGTGCGGCCGCCGGACGGCGACCAGGAGGTCGAGCACGAAGAGCCCGACGATCAATGCGATCGTCGCGGTCCAGGCCCATGCGGATATGTCGACCATGCGGTGGCTCCACTCGGTGCGAGGTGTCGGCTGTCGTATATCCGTTCTGCGACTGTTCTACCGTCGAATGAGCGGTGACACCCGGGAGACCGGGCGGCGGACGGAGCCTTACCAGGGCGTGAAGCGCACCCGGCGCCCCCGGAACCGGGTGAGTTCACCCAGGTGCGGCTGAGTACTTGCGCCGATGTGGCCGCGGCGGGCGGGCGGCAGGCTGCGGGCATGGATACTTCGCGCTGGCGTCCCCCCGCCCTTCTCGCCAAGGCGGCCCTGGCCGCCCTCCTCGCGCTCGCCGTGGCCTTCCCCGAGTGGGACCGGTTCGCGGACAAGGCGATGGGCGTCCGCGTGGCCGCCTACCCCGCCGCCGTCATGCTCGTCACCCTGATCTGGGCGCTCCGGGGCCAGGGCAGGGCGTTCCCGTGGGACATCGACCTCCTCGTGACGGTCCCGTTCCTCATCGACGTCGCGGGGAACGCCGCCGACCTGTACGACACCGTGACGTGGTTCGACGACGCGTGCCACTTCGGGAACTGGGCGCTGCTGTGCGCGGCGGGCGGCCTGGCCCTGCGGCGCTGGGGCGGCATCACGTCCTGGACGCTCGCGCTGTGCTGCACCGGCATGGGCGCCGCGGCGGCGATCCTGTGGGAGTTCTTCGAGTACGGCGTCTTCATCCTCGACACCCCCGAGACCGTGTCCATCTACCGCGACACCATCGGCGACCTCATGCTCGGCCTGGCCGGTGCCACCGCGGCCGGTCTCGTCCTCGCCTTCACGACGGCCCGCGCCGCGTCAGTAGACGAGCGCCTGGACCCCGTCGGTCGTGATCTCCTCGACGAAGGTCGGCGCCCCGGCGATGCGGATGCCCGGGAGGACGTCGTCCGGGCCGATGTCGCGCCGGGCCGCGCACTGGGTGCAGAGGGTGACCCGCCCAGCGGAGAGGATCACGGCGAGCAGGTCGTCCAAGGGAGTGGCGTGCGGGAGTGAGAACCCCGCCGCCCGCCCCGGCAACGCGAACCATGCGGACTCTCCGGTCAGCCAGAGGGAGACGGACACGCCGCTCGCCGCGGCGGCGGCGGCCACCGTGAACGCCTGGTTGCAGCGCTCGGGTGCGTCGGCCCCCGCCGTGACCTTGATCACCAGTGGTCTCGCCATAACCGCACTCTAGCCCCGGTGCCCCCGTAGCATCGCGCTATGAGTGGGATGGTGAACGCCGGGATCCTCGTCCTCGTTCTCGGGCTGATGGCGGTCGCCGCCGTCCTGCTGGTGATCCGGCTCGGCCGGCTGAAGTAGCGGTCCGGCGGCGGGCGGACGGCGACCCGGCGGCACGGCGGCGGGCGCGCCGCTACGCTCGGTGCCCATGGATCCTGAGCTGCACCCGGACCTTGAGCCGCTGAAGTTCCTCCTCGGCACCTGGGAGGGAGCCGGCGTCGGCGGCTATCCCACGATCGAGTCGTTCAACTTCGGTCAGGAGATGTCGTTCACCCACGTCGGGAAGCCGTTCCTCATCTACGCCAGCCGGACGTGGATGATCGAGGAGGACGGCACGCTCGGGCGCCCGCTGGGCATGGAGACGGGCTACTGGCGGCCGCGTCCCGACCACAAGGTCGAGGTCACGCTGGCGCACCCCACGGGCATCGTCGAGATCTACGTCGGGAACGTGGCGTTCACGCGGGTCGAGCTGCACACGGACGTCGTCGCCCGCACGGAGTCGGCGAAGGAGGTGACGGGCGGGCACCGCCTGTACGGGATGATCGGCGAGGACCTCGGCTGGGCCTACGACATGGCGGCGATGGGGCAGGACCTCCAGTCGCACCTGTCCGCCCAGCTCAAGCGGGTCGGCTGAGGTCGACCCCCGCCTGGCCCCGGACATGAACGATCCCCGGACCTTCCCGCTCGGGCGGGTGATGGACAGGACGGGTCCATCGGTCCGGGGACCGGGTGTCTGCCTGGTATTCGCCGGTCGCCGTCGCGACCGGTTGCCACCGCCGGAGCGGCGGCGCCGAGGCGGGACGGCGACTAGCGGACAGCCACCTCGCGAGTCCCAGAATCAATCATTTCTTGGACCACCTCCTTTCGCGCGTATCACGCACGCTATGCGAGCGCCTCGCGCGGGGGCAAGCCGGTTTTCCCACGGCGGAATCCGCGGCGGGGGGCCGCACCCGGAACCGGGTTCTAGACTTGGGGGCATGGTCGAGTCGTGGCAGGAGGAGCTGCGGGCGAAGGGGTACCGCGTCACGCCCCAGCGCCAGCTGGTCCTTGAGGCGGTCACCAACCTGGAGCACGCGACCCCGGAGGAGATCTGCACCGAGGTCCAGCGCACCGCCCGCGGCGTGAACATCTCCACCGTCTACCGGACGCTCGAACTGCTCGAAGAGCTCGGCCTCGTCAAGCACGCGCACCTCGGGCACGGCCCGCCGAACTACCACCTGGCGGCCGAGGCCGAGCACATCCACCTGGTGTGCCGCGGCTGCCACACCGTCCAGGACGTCGATCCGCGGGCGGCGACGGGTCTGGCCGACGTCCTGCAGCGCGATTACGGGTTCGAGACCGACGTGCACCACCTCACGGTCTACGGGCGCTGCAAGGACTGCCGCGCCACGTAGCCTGGTGGCATGGAGAGCCCGCTGTTGCAGACGCCCGGAGCAGTCCCCGCCGACGCGCCCGACCGGGAGGTCGCCGCGCACTACGGGGAGCCTTCGCAGGAACAACGCGCCCTGGCGGACGGGGCGGCGTTCGTCGACCGGAGCAACAGGGGCGTCGTCCGGATCTCCGGGCCCGACCGGCTGAGCTGGCTGCACAGCCTGCTGAGCCAGCACCTCGACGCGCTGCAGCCGTTCGAGCCGACCGAGGCGCTGCTGCTCGGCGCCAAGGGCCACATCGAGAACCACCTCTTCCTGATCGACGACGGCGAGGCCGTGTGGGCGCACGTGGAGCCCGGGTCGGCGGCGCCGCTGGTGGAGTTCCTCGACCGGATGCGGTTCATGCTCCGCGTCGAGGTCGAGGACGTCTCCGCGTCCCACGCCGTGGTCACCGGCCCCGGCCCGGCCGAGCCCGGGACGCTCTCCTGGCCCGACGCCGCCGGGACCGTCACCCGCGTCGTGCCGCGGGGCGAGTTCCCCGAGGGGCTGCGCCCGGCGGGGATCTGGGCGTACGAGGCGCTGCGGATCGCCGAGCACCGGCCCCGGTTCGGCGTCGACACCGACCACCGGACGATCCCGCACGAGGCGGGGTACGTGGAGACGGCCGTCCACCTGAACAAGGGCTGTTACCGCGGGCAGGAGACCGTCGCCCGCGTCCACAACCTCGGCCGCCCGCCGCGCCGCCTGGTGTTCCTGCACCTGGACGGCAGCGTCGACCGGCTGCCCGCGCCCGGCGACCCGGTGGAGATCCCCGGCGGGCGGAACGTCGGGTTCGTCGGGTCGGCGGCGCGGCACCACGAGCTGGGGCCGGTCGCGCTGGCGATGGTCAAGCGGAACGTGCCGGTGGACGCCGAGCTGCTGGCGGGCGGGGTCGCCGCGGCGCAGGAGGTCGTGGTGTCGCCGGACACCGGTGCGAACGCGCAGATCGATCTTCGCCGTCGGCCCGCGAAACACGGGTAGCTCACCGACCCCCGGGGCAATATCGTCTGATACAGACGATTTCTCACTGGATGCCGCCCGGGAAAGGTGGATTCCTACCGATGGTCCCGAACCTGGGGAGACAGGAGCCGCCGGCGGCACGGCGGGGTGCCCGGCGCCTTCCCCGCAGGGAGTCCGCGCTGCTGTGGTGGGCCCTGTTCGCCGCGTTCGCCGGGGCCGCCTGGTGGTTCCAGTCGTGGCGGATCGCGCTCCTCGGGTTGCTGACGTGGTGCCTGTACGAGTTCCTGCTCGTCCCGACGCTGTGCCGGGTGCTGAAGCGGCAGGGCCACCCGTGCACGAAGCGCGTCCGGGGGCGGCTGTTCGCCTGCGCCCCGAACCACCAGCAGCTGAAGAACGACGCGCTCTGGCGGCTCGCGGGGCTCCGCACCCCGTTCCAGAAGCGGGACGAGGACACCGACCCGGAGACCGGCGTCGTCGTCCACTCGCCGGACGTGCGCGGCCGCCTCACCCCGGTCGACCGCTCCATGGTCGCCCTCGCCGCACTCGGCACCGTCGCCACCCTCGTGGGCATGGTCTACGGCTTCCGCTGAGCCCGTCCCAAGGGGCGCGTCACATCTCCACGATGAGGGTGATGGGGCCGTCGTTGACGAGCGCGACCTTCATGTCCGCGCCGAACTCGCCCGTCTCGACCTTCGCGCCGAGAGCCCTCAGTTCGTTGACGACCGCGTCCACCAGGGGCTCGGCCACCGGGCCGGGGGCGGCGGCCGTCCAGGTCGGGCGGCGGCCCTTCCGCGCGTCGCCGTAGAGGGTGAACTGGCTGACGACGAGCAGGGGCGCGTTGACGTCCGAACACGACTTCTCGTCCTGGAGGATCCGCAGGCCCCACAGCTTGGCGGCGAGCCTGCGGGCCTTTCCGGGGTCGTCGTCGTGGGTCACGCCGACGAGGACCAGGAGTCCCGGCCCGTCGATCGCGCCCACGACCCGTCCCTCGACGGACACGCTGGCCTGGCTCACCCTCTGGACTACCGCACGCATGGACGTGCATTCTGCCGCGTATTCTGCCGCGTATGGGAGCAACGACGCTCATCACGGTGGCGCCCACGGGCGCGGAGTCCGCGAAGTCGGACGTCCCCGCCCTGCCCGTCACCCTTGAGGAACTGGTCCAGACGGCCAAGGAGTGCGAGGCCGCCGGCGCGGCCGTGATCCACGTGCACATCCGCGACGACGACGCGCGGCCCACGCTCGACCTGGCCCGGCTGCGGGACACGGTGCGGGCGCTGCGGGAGAGCACGGGACTGATCGTCCAGTTGTCCACGGGCGGTGCCGTCACCGACCCCTACGAGGACCGGCTGCGCGTCCTGGACGCGCAGCCCGACATGTGCTCGCTCACCTGCGGGACGGTCAACTTCGGTGACGACGTCTTCATGAACCCTTGGCCGTTCATGGTGGAGCTTTACCAACGAACCCAGGAGTTGGAGGTCGTCCCAGAGTTCGAGTTGTTCGACCTGGGGCAGGTCGCGGCGCTGCACCGTCTCCTGGACAAGCACGGGCTCCCCTATGGGGGGCATGTCCACTGCGACCTGGTGATGGGCGTCCCCGGCGGCATGCCCGGGGACGCGCGGACGCTCGTCGCGGCCGTCGAGGCCCTGCCCGAGGGCGCGACATGGTCGGCGACGGGCATCGGGCGGACGTCCCTGCCCGTGCTGTTCGCGGCGCTGTCGGCGGGCGGGCACCTCCGGGTCGGCATGGAGGACACGGTCACCTTCGCGAAGGGACGGCCGGTGTCCGCGAACGCCGAGCTCGTGGAGCGGGCGGCGCAGGCGGCCAAGCTGGCCCAGCGCCCGCCGATGACCGCGCAGGACGCCCGCGAGCTGCTAGGCATCAAGGCCCGGTGACCGGGCAGGACGCACACATGATCAATCCTGTGCTCGCCGAGGTGGAACGGTCCGGGTTCGTGGAGTCCCGCCATCGCGGCGCGGCGGTCGGCCTCGCCGCCGACGGGTCGGTCGCGGTCCGCGCGGGGGACCCCGGCGTGCCGATCTTCCCGCGCTCGGCGAACAAGCCGGTGCAGGCGGTCGCGATGCTGCGGTCCGGCCTCGACCTTGACGGGGAGCTGCTGGCGCTGGCGGCCGGCAGCCACTCGGGCGAGGAGTTCCACGTGGAGGGGGTGGAGAAGATCCTCGCCCAGGCCGGGCTGGGGGCCGCCGACCTGCGCTGCCCCGAGAGCTGGCCGCTCGACCCCGCCAAGCAGCAGGACGTCGCGCGGTCGGGCGGCGGGGCCTCCCGGATGCGCATGAACTGCTCCGGCAAGCACGCCGCGATGCTCGCCACCTGCGTCGCCGCCGACTGGCCGACGGAGACGTACCTGGACCCCGGCCACCCGCTGCAGGCGGCGGTCCGGGAGACGGTCGAGGAACTCGCGGGGGAGCCGGTCACGGCGGTCGGCGTCGACGGGTGCGGCGCGCCCCTCTTCGCCCTGTCCGCGGTGGGCGTCGCGCGGGCGTTCCGCGCGCTCGTCCTCGCCGGGCCGGGCATGCCGGAGCGGCGCGTCGCGGACGCCATGCGCGCCCATCCGCAGTGGACGTCGGGCACGCGGCGCGAGGAGCGGCGGCTCATGGAGGCCGTCCCGGGACTGCTGGTCAAGTGCGGCGCCGAGGGAGTGGACGCGTTCGCGTTCGCCGACGGCCGCGCCGGCGCCATCAAGATCGACGACGGCGCCATGCGGGCCCGGACCCCCGTCACCGTCGCCCTTCTGCGCGCACTGGGCGTCGACGAGGGCCCGGCCGCCGAGGAGACGGAGAAGGCCGCGCTGGACGAGCTCTCGATCGTCCAGGTTCGCGGCGGCGGCGCCGTGGTGGGCGCCGTCCGCCCCACCTCCGGCCTCTTCACCGGCTTCTAGACGTTGTCGGGCTTTCTCGCCTTCAGGTCCTCGAACTCCTCCTTGACGACCGTCTGCTCGTAGAGGAGGCCGTCCGGCCACGGCTTCTTCGGCTCACGGCCCGGCTGCGGGTTGTCGTGGCGGAACTCCTCGGCCTGCGACTCCTTCGAGGGCGGGTAGCTGTGGGAGAACATCCCGGGCCGGTAGGTGTACGTGCCGCCCTGCTCCATGCCGCGGTGGTTGTCCTGGTCGTTCCTGCGGTCCGGGTGGATGGGCCGGGACGACGCCGCCAGCATCATGTAGAAGCGGGCCAGCAGCCCCACCACGGCGACCACCGGGATGATCCACGCATACTCCCAGGGCCCTTCCGTGACGTCGGCGAGCAGGGTCGGGGTCGTCAGGATCGTGCCGAGCATCCGGTCCACCTCCCGGTGCCGTTTCGGGTCTCACACGGGGTTATTCAGGGGTGTGTCCGCTAATTCCCGTGTTAACCGCATTGGGAGGTTCGTCCGCGGGGTCGCCGACCGTGCGGTTGCGGCCCGCCGCCAGTCCGGGCACGGCCATGAGGATGACGACGCCCAGCACGCAGGCGATCGGAACGCTCCATCCGCCGGTGACGTCGTGCAGGGCGCCCACGCCGAGCGGGCCGAGCGCCGCGATGACGTAGCCGACGCCCTGCGCCATCCCCGACAGCTGGGCCGCGACCGGGGCGTCGTGGGCGCGCAGCCCGATGAACGACAGCGCGGTGGCGAACCCGATGCCCTGGCCCAGGCCGAGCACGACCGCCCACACCCACACCGACCCGATCGGCGCCCAGGTCACCCCGATGAAGCCGACGAACGTCAGCGTCGCCGTGGTGAGGACCAGCGGGCGCTGGTCGCGCGTCCGCCGCGCCAGCACCGGGACGGCCAGCGACCCCGCCGCCTGGATCGCCGCCGACAGGGCCAGGACGAACCCGGCGGACGTCTCGTCCATCCCGCGGCTCTGGCAGATCGTCGGGAGCCAGCCGAGCACGACGTACGCCAGCAGGGACTGCACGCCCATGAACACCGTGACGTTCCAGGCCAGGCCGGAGCGCCAGACCATGGCCGCCACGCCCCGCGACGACGCGGGTGGGGGCGCCGACCGCGCCGCGTGCGCCGCCCGGCGCGCCCGCGGCACCCACAGCAGGCCCGCCAGCGCCGCGGGGACCGCCAGCAGGCCCAGCGGCAGCCGCCACGACGAGTCGAAGAGGTTCTCGACCGGCACGACCAGCCCGGACGAGAGGGACGCGCCGCTCGTCACGGCCACCGTGTAGACGGCCGTGACCGTGGTGATCCGCGTCGGATGGTCCCGCTTGATGATCGAGGGCATCGCGATGTTGCCGATGCTGATCGCGATCCCGGCGACCAGTGACCCCGCGAACAGCGGGAACGGGGCGCCCAGCAGCCGTAGGAGCAGCCCCACGACGAGCAGCCCCATCGCGCTGACCAGCAGCGTCTCGGCGCGCGGGGCTCTGCGCAGGAACGGCGCGACAAGGCCGTACGCGCCGAAGAACAGCAGCGGCAGCGTCGTCAGCGCGCCGGCCGCCGTGCCGGACAGCCGGAACTCGTCGCTGATCTCGGTGAGCACCGGCCCGACCGCCGCGATCGCCGGCCGCAGGCTGACCGCCACGAGGACGATCATCAGCAGCGAACCGGCCTGCCCGGCCCGCCGCGCCGTCACGACGTCCTGCCTGACCCCACCAAAACCCCCTCAAGAGCGACGTCACACATCCTAGGGGCGAGTCCGGACGCCTCCGACGAGCACTCCCCGGCGGACAAAACGGTTAGGCGCCTGCTCTCGGGTACGGGCCAGGGAGAGGAGGTGCCGCCATGCTCGCCAGTTCGACCCGCCTCGGTGACGCCTACCTCTACGTCATCGCGCCCATCGTGATCTTCTCCGCGCTCGTGGTCTGGATCGCGATGACGCTGCTGACCTCCCGCCACCGCTGGAGCCGCCGCACTCCCAGCGGGTCGGCCGGGATGCCGCACCGGGGGCCCGTCCAGGGCGGTGTGATCCGGGGCAGCCCCGCCCAGCGGACGCGCCGCGACCCCGTCACCCCTCCGGTGGTCCAGCGGGAGGAACGGCGGGTCCGCGAGGCCGATCCGCCGGCCGCCGCCAAGGGCGGGAAGCGATTGCGCAGGCGCCGGTGACGTCCATCAAGACCGGTTCACCCGAGAACGCGGCGCCCGCCGGTACCGGCCCCTAGGCCCTGCACCCCGCCCGGCGGGCGCTGTCCGAGCCCGCGGTGACCGTCGAGACCCCTCCCGGCGGTCACCGCGGGTCCGCCCCGGTGCGCCGGGCGCGGCGTCACATGCCGCGGGACTGCGAGATCGAGCCCGAGGTGGTGAGGGTGAACGTCCGCATCGACTCGGCGAACTTCGACAGGTCCCACTCGGCGGGGCCCTCGTACCAGTAGAGGTTGTCCGCGCCCTCGGCCCGCTCGCCCGCGTCCTTGACCGTCTCGGCCCACGTCGCGACGGTGTCGAACACGACCGCGTACGGCAGGAAGCGGGAGAACAGCGCGATCCGCTGCCGGGACGCCGTCTCGTCCTCGTCCGGGATGACGCCGCGTTCGAGGAACGCGCGGAAGCCGATCGTGTGCGCGAGGACGGTCGAGCCGCGCGCCGTCTTCGCGGGCATGTACTGGCCGCCGTACGCCAGCGCCGCGCCCGCGATGATCACCGCGAGCCCGGCGAGCGCCCATTCGGTGGTGAGCGCCAGCGCGACGGTCCCGCCGATGCCGAGGACGGTCACGAGGATGCCCGCGATCGTCCAGCGCGACCGGACGGTGTCGGGACGGCGCGCGAACCAGCCCTGCTTCACCACGTCGTCGTACATCGCGGACCTGACCTGGGCGAGCTTCGTGGCGAACGTCCCGCCGAGCTCCGACAGCTGCACCGAGTCGCGGGCGGTGCCGTCCGGGGCGGTCAGCAGCGCGTCCAGCAGGATCCGCTCGTAGGGCAGCAGGTCGGCGACGGGCCGCTCCAGCTTCCGCAGCGTCCAGTCCAGCCGGCCGGTGACCGCCCGGTCCTCCTCCTCGATCAGGAGGTAGCCGCGGACGGCGAGGTCGACGATCGTCGCGGTCACGTCGATGACGTCGGCCTGCTCGTCGATCAGCGTGCCGATCTGGCCGGGGCGCACCCCGTCCGGCGGCTCGAACTCCGACCCCGCGACCGGCGCGTGGTCGCCCTCCGCCGCCTTCTTGACCACGACGCGCGCGTCGCGCCCGCGCAGCAGGTAGAGGGCCGCGACGCCGCCGACGAGCAGCACGAGCAGCGCCGCGAGCGCGGAGCCGGTGACGGCGTTGACGGCGAACGCGGTCGCGATCGTGTGCCGCCGCTCGTGGATGGCCTGCCCGCCGGTCGTGCCGGCCGGCAGGCCCGCGACGACCGTGACGTACTCGCCGGGCAGCATCCCCTGCTGGGCGTAGACGCCCTGGGTATGCGAGTGGTTCATGTAGTACTGCGTGCAGCCGATCGTGCTGCCGAGCGGCCCGGTGAAGCAGTTGACGTTGCGGATCGCCGCACCGGCGTCCACGGTGGCGCGCGCCTCGTCCACCGGGACCTTCCAGCCGCCGATGACCGGCCAGCGCAGCTCCTCGGCCTGCCCCATCCGGGTGATCGCGCCGCGCAGGTCGTACTCCAGGACGACCGTGCGGTCGCCGGTCAGTTCCTGCCCGCCGGCCACCTTGACGGTCGTCCGGGTGTCCTCGCTGGACGAGCTGACCTCCGAGGGGCCGCCGTCGGGGCTGCTCACCCGCAGGTTGGACAGCCGGTAGACGCGGTCCTCGGTCAGGCTCTCGTGCTCGCGCGTCGGGAACGTCCGCTCGAAGCCCTTCTCGCCGGCGAACCGGTAGACGATCGTCTCCTTGACCCGGACCACGCCGCCCTGGCCGGTGGTGAGGACGGCGTCCTCCTTCAGCACCCGGCCCTGCGCCGCCTGCCCCGCCTGCGCCGTCTGCCCTGCTTGACCTGCGGCCGCTCGCGCGTCGGGCCCGGGCGCGGCCGCGGCCGTGCAGGTCATCACGGGCAGCAGGGCGACGGCCGAGAGGATCGCGACGACCGGCCGTACCCGGAAGAACGGCGCAAGAGCAGACATGGCCGCAAATGGTATCGGGAATGCATGCGATGATTCACTGCTATGGCTGGTCAGTACCCCCCACCGCCTCCCCAGGGGCGGCCGTACGG
>NZ_SMKB01000196.1:0-13563 GCF_004348575.1 Actinomadura sp. 7K534 | reverse complement strand
GGGGCGTACCTCGCGCGGCGGGCAGGGCGGGCGCAGGCCGAGGACCTGCTCGGTGAGGTGTGGGTGGCGGCGTTCAAGTCCCGCGGCGCCTACGACCGCTCGTTCCCCGACGCCCGGCCGTGGCTGTTCGGCGTGGCGCACAACACGCTGCGGCGGCACTGGCGGTCCCGTCCGGCCGAGGAGCCGCTGGCGGACATGACCGGCATGGCGTCCGGGTGGGACCCGTGGTCCGCCGTGGACGACCGCGTGGACGCCGAATCGGTGCTGCGGCGCGCGCTGGCGACGCTCCGGCCGCAGCAGCGGGAGATCCTCACCCTCGTCGCCTGGGAGGACCTGACCGTCGCCGACGCGGGCCGGGCGATCGGGATACCGCCGGGAACCGCGCGCCGCCACCTGCACGAGGCGCGCACGGCGCTGCGGAACGCACCCGGCATGGCCCTGCTCGCCGGTCACGACGCACTGAAGGAGGCCAACTGATGGTCGATGAGATGGACCTGCTGAAGGGGCTCGGGGACACCGAGCCGGTACGGCCGCGCGCCTTCGACGAGGCGAGGGCGGTGCTGCGGGCGGCGATCGCCGAGGAGGAGGTGCCGGAGACGCGGCCGGCCGGGGCGCCCGCGCCCCGGGGCCGGGGCCGGTGGGGCGGGCGCCGGACGGCGGTCCTCGGCGCCGGTGCCCTGGTCGCCGCCGCGGCGGCCGTGGCGCTGGGGCTGTCCCTCACGTCCGCGCCCGCGCCCGGCGAGTCGCCTGCTTCGGCGTCCGGGAACCCGATCCTGGCCAGGCTGGTGGCGGACAACGCGCCGCTGCGGCCCGAGATGCCGGGCGACGCGACGCTGGAGATCCGCAACCAGTCCCCGACCAGCGACGCGCTGGGCGACCACGGCATCGGGCTGTTCACCGACGACGGCACCTACTACTGGGGGAACGACAGGAAGGCCCTCCGGAAGGCCGTCGTCGAGAACCGGGGCGACGGCTTCTTCAAGGGTCCGATAGCGGTGGCGCTCCACGCCGTGAAGGGCGACATCGGCACCGCGCGCGAGCGGATGGCCGCCGGCACCCTGGCCCCGGGCGAGCAGCCCGACCTGGAGAAGGAGAGGGCGGAAAGGCTCAAGAGGGCGGCCAAGGAGCGGGGCGAGGAGTACGTGCCGCCGAAACCGCTGACCGCCGAGCAGAAGAAGCAGATCACCGACAACCACATCTGGTCGAACAGCATCGACGCGCTGATCGCCGCACCGGAGAACCCCCAGGTCCGGGCCGGAGTGCTCCGGATCATGGCGACGATGCCGCGGGTCGAGGTCACCGAGACCAGCACCGCCGGACGGCCCACCCTCACGGTCACGGACAGCTGGCCCGCGAACGGGAGGTTCGTCGAGACGCTGGTCATCGACGCGGCCACCGGCCGCCCCGTCGCCTTGACCGACAGGGCCCCGAACGCGGCGTCCAGGACGGTCTACTACCACTCGTCCCGGGTCACGGTCGCCGACGTCAAGGCCGGCAGGTTCTGACCCCGCCGGCGCGACCATGCGGGCCGTCCGTCACCGGGCGGCCCGCATCGCTCGGGCTAGGAGCCGGTCAGCCAGGACAGCAGCCGGCCGCGGGACCAGCAGCGGCCGACCGCCTCGGTGCGGACGGTCGAGTGATCGAGCAGCGCCAGGCCGATGATGCTGTGGCCGGAGGCGCGGCGGTCGCCGAAGGTCGGTATCGCCGGCGCGACGCCGACGCCCTCCGCCGACACCCACGCCACCGGCCGGTGCGCCGCCGTCTCGTCGAGGCGGTGGAGGAAGCGCAGGCGGCCTTCGAGCGGGAGGTCCGACAGCGCCCATGTGGTGGTGACCACGGGCAGGGCGTCCGGAGGCACTCGGGCGAAGGCTTCGGTCAGCACCTCGATGGCGTCGCCTTGCAGCAGCACCGGCGGGGCCGCCGCCGCCAGTGCCGTCTCCGCTGCGAGCCGCGCCATCTGCTCCGGCCGGTCCGGCGGCACGCAGGCGCGCAGCCAGCGGGCCTCGCCCGCGTCGGTCACGTCGACCGGGTCGGGGTCGACGCCGACGCGGGCGACGACCTCGGGCATCGCCCGCTCCGGGACGGGGCGCTCCCCCACCATGGAAGCCGAGACCTGCACCGGAGACGACGGGTCGCCCAGCGATCGACCGTCGCCGTAGGCGATGCCGACGCGATCGACGTTGAGGTTGAACCCGGCCGAACACCCCACGTCGATCAGTCCGACCGCGCTCGCGCCCACCCGGTGCGCCGCCTCGGCGACGGCCGGATACAGGACGGCGTGACGTCCGGTCTCGCCGGTCCGGGGCCTGCGGCGCGCGGCGATGGCCGCCACCTCGTCGGTCATGCTCAGAAGCGTGCCGATCGCCGCGTCGGCCGCGACGGCGCCGTCCGCGGCCTCGTAGGCCGCCGCCAGCGCCGGGGCGCGCCCGGCGAGGGCGAGGTCGTGCAGCGCGGCGAGGATCAGCGCGGGATGCCGCTTGCGCGCCGGTGCCGCCTCGATCGCGCGCAGGGCCTCGTCCGATTCGCTCAAGGCGACGGCGACGCGCCCGTACAGCGGCGATGATCCGGCGGTGTCCGCTTCACCGAAGCGCCGGTACACCTGGGCGAGCGTGCGGGCCTTACCCACGGGCCGGACGATTCTGTCGCATCCCGGCGATCCTAACCATCCCCCCCGGAACGCTCAGTCGAGGCAGAATTCATTGCCTTCCGGGTCGGTCATCACGATGTGGCCGAACTGCATCGGCGGTGCGGGCTCGAAGCGCTGGACGCGGGTGGCTCCGTGGGAGACGAGGCGTTCGGCCTCCGCTTCAAGGGCCTGCATGCGGTCCTCGCCCTCCAGGCCGGGCGCGGCCCGCAGGTCCAGGTGGACGCGGTTCTTCGCCTGCTTGCCCTCCGGTACCCGCTGGAAGAACAGGCGGGGGCCGGAGCCCGCGGGGTCGACGACCCCGGAGGCGTCGTTGCGGTTCTCGGGCGGGACGCCGAACGCCTCCAGTGCCTCGTCCCACGACGTGAAGTCGCCGGGCGGCTTCTGCAACTCGTAGCCGAGGGCCTCGGCCCAGAACGCGGACAGCGCGGCCGGGTCGGCGCAGTCGAAGGTGATCTGTACGTCGCGAGTCATCGGGTCTCCCTGTGCAGGTAGAGGTCGCGGAGCAGGCACACCTCGGACAGGTGGTGGACCAGCTCCCGGTTGATGTGCAGGACGAGCCGCGCCATGGGGTCCGCGGCGTACGGGCCCTCGGCCTCCCCGCACGGGCGGGCGAGGCCCGCCTCGCCGAGGGACTCCACTCCGGCCAGCCACGTCGCGTACTCGGCGTCCAGCTGGGCGAGCGCCTCGTCGGCGGTCTCGGCGTACTCGAACGCCTGGTAGTCGGTGGGCGCGCGGCCGAAGTGGGACGCGTTGCGCATGGCGAGGACGCCCACGATGACGTGGGCGAGCCGCCAGGCGACCGTGGTGAACGGCGGCGGGTCGGGCGGCGGCATCGCGAAGTCGATGGTCATCGTCCCGGAGCCGGCCTGCACCGGCGCGGTGCCGGTACCGCGCGGGCGGACGCTCCAGCATCCGGGTGCCGGCTCCCAGAAGTACTCCTCGTCGGTGAGCCCGTCGAGGCGGGGGCGCAACTGGTTCGTCCAGTGCCAGGAGAGCTGGTCCCGCAGGATCGGGTTCCACTTCAGGTCGCTCATGGGTGCAGCCTGCCCGATATCGCGGACAGGATCCTTCCGTGATCTGTGGGACGCTGGGCGCGTGAGTGTCGAGGCGACGACCGAGCGGGTCCTGCGGCTGCTGGGGCTGCTGCAGCGCCGGTCGTCCTGGACCGCCGCCGAGCTCGCCGCCGAGCTGGGCGTCACCGACCGGTCGGTGCGGCGGGACGTGGAGCGGCTGCGCGCCCTCGGCTACCCGGTGCACGCGGCGTCGGGGGTGGGCGGCGGGTACCGGCTCGGCGCGGGCACCCGGCTGCCGCCGCTGCTGCTGGACGACGACGAGGCCATCGCGACGGCGGTGTCGCTGCGGATGGCTTCCGGGGGGACGGTCGCCGGCGCCGGGGAGGCGGCGCTGCGGGCGCTCAGCAAGCTCGACCAGGTGATGCCGCCCCGGCTGCGCGCCGAGGTGCGGGCCGTGCACGGCGCCACCGAGACCCTCGTCGGCCCCGGGGTCGAGGTCGACGCGGAGGTGCTGGTGACGCTCGCGCGGGCCTGCCGCGACGCCGTGCGGGTGCGGTTCCGGTACGCGGCCCGCGGCGGCGGGGAGCGCGAGCGGACCGTCGAGCCGGTGCGGATGGTCGCCACCGCCCGCCGCTGGTACCTGATGGCCTGGGACACCGGCCGCGGCGACTGGCGCACGTTCCGGCTGGACCGGATGCGCGACGTGACGGCGACGACCTGGCATTTCCGGCCGCGGGAGCATCCCGACCCGGTCGCCTACGTGCAGCGCTCGGTGACCGCCGCGCCGTACCGGCATCTCGCGCGGGTGCGGCTGCACGCCCCGTCCGGCCGGGTGCGCGAACTGGTCCCGCCCCAGGTGGGACGGGTCGAGGACGACCGCGACGGGTGGTGCGTGCTCAGCGTCGGCGGCGACGACCTGGACTGGCTCGCCATGCACATCGCCCGGCTGGGCTTCGCCGCCGAGGTGCTGGAGCCGCCGGAGCTGCGGGACGCCGCCGCGCGGCTGGCCCGCCGCCTCGCCGCGATGGCCGGCTGACCTTCAGTTCTCCCCCGGGGCGTCGTACTGCGCCCGGTTCGCGATCACCTCGTCCATGTGCGTCTCCGCCCAGATCTTGATGCCGCGGATCGCCGCGTGGAGCGAGAGCCCGAGGCCGGTCAGCTCGTAGGTGACCGTGACCGGCACGGTCGGGGCCACCGAGCGGGTGACCAGGCCGTCGCGCTCCAGGGAGCGGAGCGTCTGGGTGAGCATCTTCTGGCTGACCCCGGCCAGCCGCCGAGCCAGCTCGGAGTAGCGCATCGGCCGCGGCTCTCCGACACGGTCGTCCCCAGGGTACGGGTCGTCGCCGCCGAGCGCGGCGAGGACCAGCGCGACCCACTTGTCGGAGATCCGGTCGAGGAGCTGCCGGCTGGGGCATTGCGCCAGGAACGCGTCGTACTCCATCTTCGCCTCGGCCCGCTTCTGGGCCGCCGTCCTCGTCGGCATCGACCGCTCCTTCCTACCGCGCGGTGAGCTACGCACTTCCAGGTGCGTTCTTCCCGATGGAGAGCTACCCCTCCATTGTGGAGGAACAGGACAGACATCTCCATGGGAGGCGACCATGTCGACCACTTTCCGTACCGCCGTCGTCCGCGATCCGGGCGGCCCCGACCCGATCGAGATCATCGAGGTGCCCCGCACCGAGCCGGGGCCCGGCGAGGTGCGCGTCGAGATCGCGGGCGCCGCGGTCAACCCCGTCGACCTGGCGGTCGTGTCCGGGTTCTTCCACGAGATCGGGCTGATCGAGCGGACCGGCCACGTCGGCCTCGGCTGGGACTTCGCCGGGACCGTCGCCGCCGCCGGCCCGGACGCGCGGTTCCCGGTGGGCAGCCGCGTCGCGGGGATCCTCCCCGGCTTCGACCGCGACTTCGGGACCTACGCCGAGCAGCTGGTCATCCCGGTGGACGACCTCGCCCTCGTCCCCGAGGGCCTCGACCTGACCACGGCGGCGGCGGTCCCGCTCAACGCGCTGGCCGCGGCCCGGCTCGTCGACCTGCTCGGGGACGGGGAGGGCCGGAGCCTGCTGGTGACCGGGGCCGCCGGCGCGGTCGGCGCGAACGCCGCCGTGCTCGCCCAGGAGCGCGGCTGGCGCGTCACCGGCCTGGCCCGCACCGGGGACGAGAAGTTCGTGCGCGGCCTCGGCGTCGACTTCACCCGGGAGGCGACGCCCGGCTGGGACGCGGTCGCCGACGCCGCCACGCTCCAGGACAGGGGCATCGCGCTGGTCCGCGACGGCGGCGTCTTCGTCGGCGTGCTGCCGAACGCCGCGCCGCCGGAGGAGCGCGGCGTCACCGTCCGCGTGCTGGACGTGCGGGCCGACGGCGCCCGGCTCGCCGAGCTGCTCGGCGCCGCCGCGAGCGGCCGCCTGCCGGTGCGGGTGCACGCGGTCGTGCCGCTGGACGAGGTCGCCGGCGTCCACCGCGCGGTCGCGGAGGGCGGCGTGCGCGGCAAGTACGTCCTGCGGCCCTGACCCCGGCGCCCCGGCGACTTCACCCCGTAGGTCATCAGAAGCGCCCGGCCGCCTCCGCCGCCGCACCCGGCGGCGGGGGCGTTCCGCCGCATAGGAGGGCTTCAGCGCCGCCGGACGGTGAACGTGCCGCATCCCGGGCTCTGAATGATGCCCTGGATCCGGTCGGGATCGGCGGACGGCAGCCGCGCGCTCAGCGAGACCATTTCATAGGCGCCCGGCCTGCTGAGCCAGGAGTCACCGCGCAGAGCCAGCGAACTGCCGGTGACGTGCCCCCGCAGGGTGAACGAGCCCGACAGCCCATCGGAATTGCCGGGCGCGGGAGCGAAGCGGAAGATGCCGCTGACCGCTCCGCTCGACCTTTGGACGAGGGTGAGGTTCAGCTGCATGAGCCCCTGCGGGCACCTGTAGGTGCCGCGCCAGCTGCCGGTGAGCGTGCTCTGCGGGAGCTCCGGCGTCGAGAGATCCGGCGTCGGAGGGTCCGGGGGCGGCGGGAGCTCGCGGGTGGGCCGCGATTCGGTGGTGAAGTTCGGTATCGCGCACCCCGACCCGAACAGTCCCATCGCGGCGATGGCGGCCGAAGCCGCGGTGATCCTGGCGCGCCCGTGCCGCCGGGCGGTCTCGGGCTGGCTGCTTCTCATGGTGGCGACCCTCTGGCTGCTGGACGCCCCGCGCATCGGCACGACCCATGCCGGACCCCCGCACGGGGACGAAGGTGATCGAATCGGAACTGTGACGGCGCGCACCCGGTGCGGGTTCCGTCGGGTTCGATCTTCCGGCGCGGGGACGCGGTCAGCAGATGCGGGGCAGCGGGTCGCCCACCAGGAGGTCGACGATGCGGGTCCCGCCGAAGACCGTCTTCAGCAGGACGAGACCGGGCGGGTCGTCGCGCACGTGCCCGATGACCGCGGCGTCCGCGCCGAGCGGGTGCCGGCGCAGCGCGGCCAGGGCGGCGTCCGCGGCCTCCGGGGCGACGACGATCACCGCGCGGCCCTCGCAGGCCACGTACATCGGATCGATGCCGAGCAGCTCGCAGGCGCCGCGGACAGCGGGCCGCACGGGGACGGCGGACTCGTCCACCACCACGGCCGCGCCGGCGTCGGAGGCCAGCTCGTTGAGGACGGTCGCGACACCGCCGCGGGTGGCGTCGCGCATGCGGCGGACGGTACCGGGGCAGGCGTCGCGGACCTCCGCGAGCAGGCAGTTCAGCGGCGCGGTGTCGGACGCCAGGTCGGCCTCGATGTCGAGTTCGCCGCGCGCCAGCATGATCGTGACGCCGTGCTCGCCGATCGGGCCGGTGACGAGGACCGCGTCCCCCGGCCGGACCTCGGCGCCGGCGGCGTGCGCGAGGCCCACCCCGGCGGTGTTGATGTAGCAGCCGTCGGCCTTGCCCCGCTCGACGACCTTGGTGTCGCCCGTGACGATGTCCACGCCGGCGGCCTCGGCGGCCCGGCTCATCGACTCGGTGATGCGGCGCAGGTCGGCGACCGGGAAGCCCTCTTCGAGGATGAACCCGGCCGAGAGGTGCAGCGGCGTCGCGCCGGAGACGGCGAGGTCGTTGACGGTCCCGTTGACGGCCAGGTCGCCGATGTCGCCGCCGGGGAAGAACAGCGGCGACACGACGTAGGAGTCGGTGGTGAAGGCGAGCCGCGTCCCGTTCACGGTGAGGTGGGCGGAGTCGTCCAGGCGGTCCAGGTGCGGGTTGTCGAACGCCTCGCGGAACACGGCCTCGATCAGGGTGTGGGTGGCCTTGCCGCCGGAGCCGTGCGCGAGCGTGATGGCGTCCTCGCGGAGGCGGGCCTTGCGGGACCGGGCGCGCTCGATGCGTTCGAGCACCTGCTCCTCGCGGATCGTCACGCGTCCGGGCACAGTGCCGCGTCCCGGCACAGTGTCGCGTTCGGTCACCGTGTCGCCTCCTTGACGCGCTCGCGGGTGAAGCGGCCGAAGTTGTAGTACGCGGCGCAGGCGCCCTCGGAGGAGACCATGCAGGTGCCGATCGGCGTCTCCGGCGTGCAGGCCGTCCCGAAGACCTTGCACTCCCAAGGCTTGAGGACGCCCTTCAGCACCTCGCCGCACTGGCACGCCTTCGGGTCGGCGACCCGCCCGCCCGGGATGTCGAAGACGCTCTCGGCGTCGTAGGCCGCGTACTCGTCCCGGAAGCGGAGCGCGGAGTGCGAGATGAAGCCGAGGCCGCGCCACTCGAAGTAGGGGCGGGGCTCCATGGTCTGCCCGATGACCTGCAGCGCCTTGGCGTTGCCGTCCCACGGGACGACCCGGCCGTACTGGTTCTCGACCTCGGAGCGTCCCGCCGCGAGCTGCGCCAGCAGCATGTGCACCGACTGGAGCAGGTCCAGCGGCTCGAAGCCCGCGACGACCAGCGGCTTCCCGTAGTCGCCGGTGATGAACGAGTACGGGCGGCAGCCGATGACGGTCGAGACGTGGCCGGGGCCGATGAAGCCGTCCAGCCGCAGGTCCGGCGAGTCGAGGATCGCCTTGATCGCCGGGAGGATCGTCACGTGGTTGTTGAAGACCGAGAAGTTCTCGATGCCCTGCGCCGCCGCACGCAGCACGGTCATCGCGGTGGACGGCGCGGTGGTCTCGAACCCGATCCCCATGAAGACGACGCGCCGGTCGGGGTTCCGCTGGGCGATCTTCAGCGCGTCCAGGGGCGAGTACACCATCCGGATGTCGGCCCCAGCGGCCTTGGCATCGAAGAAGGAGCCGTCCCCGCCCGGTACCCGCATCATGTCCCCGAAGGACGTCATGATGACGTCCGGCTGGGACGCGATGTGGATGGCGTCGTCCACCCGTCCCATCGGGATCACGCACACGGGACAGCCTGGGCCGTGCACGAGCGAGATGTTCTCGGGCAGGTAGTCCTCTATCCCGTGCTTGTAGATGGTGTGGGTGTGGCCCCCGCACACCTCCATGAACTTGTACTGGCGGCCTGGCTCGCACAGGGAGGCGATGGAGGCCGCGAGGGTCCGCGCCTTGTCCGCGTCCCGGTACTCGTCGACGAAGCGCATCAGTCGATCCTCGATTCCCGCAGTGCGTCGATCTCGTCGTCGTAGGCCTCGCCGAGCCCTTCGAGCATCCGCAGCGTGGCCATCGCCTCCGCCTCGTCGATCTTCGACATGGCGAAGCCGACATGGATGAGCACCCAGTCGCCGGCGGCGAGCGCCTCCCGGTCGAGCAGGCCGATGTTGACCGAGCGCCGGACGCCGGTGACGTCGACCGTCGCCAGCGGGCGGTCCGCCATGATCTCCACGATCTCGCCAGGTATCGCCAGGCACATCAGCGGGCCTCCCGGTCCAGTTCCGCCTGCGTGAGTTCCCAAAGGGCGTGGTAGATCGTCGTCTGCGCCTCCTGGATGCGGTGCACGGACGACGACGGCACCACGAACAGGTGGTGCCGCCCGTCGGAGAACGCGGGCTCCTCGGCCATCTGGCCGCCGGTGTAGCCGGCGAGGCCGACGGTGAGCATGCCGCGCCGCGCCGCCTCCCGCAGCGCGGCGATCAGGTTGTCGGAGTTCCCGCTCGTGGACAGCGCGAGCGCGATGTCGCCCGGCCGCCCGAACGCGGCGAGCTGCCGCGCGAACACCACCTCGAACCCGATGTCGTTGGACAGCGCCGTCACCACCGCGACGTCCGTCGTGAGGGCCAGCGCGGGCAGCGGCCGCCCGGCGTCGCCCGGGTTGAGGAACAGCGCGGCGACGTCCTGCGCGTCGGTCGAGCTGCCGCCGTTACCGAACGTGAAGAGCCGCCCGCCGGCGCGGAACGCGTCCGCCATCCGGGCGGCGCAGACCGCGAGGGCCTCCCCGTACTCCTCCAGGACGGACTCGCGCAGCCGGGCGATGTCGGCCGCCTTCTCGGCGGTCGAGCGGCGGACGTCGGCCACGAGGACGTCCAGCCCGGGACCGCCCGCGTACAGGAACGGATAGAGCTGCTGCATGCCGGTCATCGCACGACTCCGATGGCCTCTTTGGCGTGGACGAGGACGGTGTCGCCGACCGCGGCGTCCACCAGCGCCACGCTGACCTGCTCGACCCGCCCGTCCCCGGTGTCGACCTCCGCGAGGCCGTCGTCCCCGATGCGCAGGATCCGCACGGGGACGGCCTCGTCCGAGCAGGTCACGCAGTGGTCGCCGACGCAGTCCCCCCGTGCCTCGGATGTCGTCATGGGCCGTCCTCCCCGGTCAGCACGTCCGGCTGCTCCAAGAACACGTGGACCAGTTCCCAGAGCACGTGGTAGGCCGTGACGTGCACTTCCTTCACGACGCGCGGATCGGCGGACGGCACCGTGACCAGGTGGTCGGCCGCCCCGACGAGCTGGCCCCCGTCGCCGCCCGCCAGCGCGACCGTGAGCATCCCGAGGTCGCGGGCGGTCGCCAGCGCGCGCCGGACGCTCCCGCACCGGCCGTCCGGCGAGATGCCGAGCGCCATGTCGTCCGGGCCGCCGAAGCAGCGGAGCTGGTGCGCGAAGATCTCGTCGAAGCCGGCGCCCGCGCCGACGCCGGTGAGGGTCGCGACGTCCCCGGTGAGCGACAGCGCGGGCAGCGCCCGCTTCCCCACGATCACCGGGTGGACGAACTCGACCGCCACGTGCTGGGCGTCGGTGGCCGCGCCGCCGGTCCCGAACGTGAACAGCCGTCCCCCGCGGTGGAACCGCGCCGCCATCGCGTGGCAGGCGGCGGCGATGGTCCCGGCCTCCCCGGCGAGCGCGGCGGCGGGTTCGGCCCGGCGCCGGAACACCTCGGTCACGGTCATCGGCCGGCACCGCCCGGTCCGGCCCTCACGGTCCGGCCCTCAGGTACCGGCGCAGGACCGGCGTGTCCCGGACGAGCCCGACGATCACCGCGAGCACGAACAGCGCGATGATCGTCCGGAGCGCGTCCGGGCCGATGCGCATCCCCTTCCGCATGCCTCTCCCCCTTCGGTCGCTCACGCGGGCGTCCCGGCGAGCAGCCGCCCGGTCTCCCGGACGACGAGCATCTCGACCAGCCGGACGGCCTCGGCCACGGCGGCGGCGACCGGCCGGCTGAGCGTCATCTCCCACGGGGGGTGCGCGGCCCGCTCCGCCGGCTCGCACGCGACGAGCAGGGTCCGGGCCGGGACCCTGCCGTCCTCCCTGGCCAGCCGCACCGGGTCCAGCGGGTGCCCGGCGTCGCCGAGGCCGCCGACCGGCTCGACGAGCGAGACGGTGCCGGGCACGAGGCCGCGCGCCGCCGCCTCGACCAGGACCACCGTCCGGTAGTCCGCGCCGAGCGCGTACATGAGGTCGGTGCTCCGGATGCCGAAGTCGGTGACGTCCACGCCCTCCGGCAGCGGCCGCCTCCGGAGCCGCCGGGCGACCTCCACGCCGAAGCCGCCGTCGCCGTTGAACACGTTCCCGATGCCCGCGACGAGCAGCGCGCCGGACCGTGCCCCGGGGTAGGACCGCGTCACCGGGCGTCCCTTCCAATGAGCGCCTCAGCGGCGGCGCAGCGCTCCAGGAACTCCGCCGCCCGCGGATCGGAGGCGGCCATCTCCCGCCGCTCCTCCTCGCTGAGGCTGAGCACGCTGAGGACGAGCAGCCGTCCGGCCTCGGTGCCGTCGAACGGGGTGCCCTCCGGCGCGACCTGCGGCCAGTCGTAGAGGACGACCGGTGCGGCGAGGACGGTGTCGTAGCGGCCCGGCGCGCCCGCGAGCACCGGCCACAGCCCGTCGCTCGCGCACTCCGCCGCGGCCTCCGCCAGCCGCTCGGGCGGACCGCCCGGCGAGACGAACGCCCCGCCGCGCGCCCGCACGACCACGTGGGCGCACATCATGCCCGCGTGGACGGCCTCGTCGCGGTCCTCGCCGCGGCCGGTGTTGACGACCTCGACCCGCAGCCGGACGACGCCGTCCCCGGCCTCGGCGGCGGAGATCTCGACCGTCCCGTCCACCCGGTGCCACAGGCGCATGAACCGGGCCCCGCCGCCGAGCTCCTCCTCGTCCGTGCCCGCCGCGACCGCGACCGGGACCCGCACGGGCGAGCGCAGCAGCCGCGCCACGGGGACCCGGCCGCCGGTGATCTCGCGCTCGCGCGCCTCCTGGCGGGTCTCGTGCGTGCCGTCCCCGGTGCTGACCTCGTCCACCGGGACGCCGCCGTCCATGGCCTGGCGGTGCACCGCGTGCAGGAACCTGAGCGTGACCTCCACGTCCGCGTCGGGCGAGCCTTCCAGGAGGAACTCGGCGCAGACCGTCCATGGGTCGCCGGCCGCTTCCGCGTAGGGGCGCGGGTAGACGCCGCCTATGGTCCACCTCCGCCCGCGGCCCTGCGCGGAGCGCCGGGAAGGCCAGAGCTGATGGCCCTCGTAGAGGACCACGTCGGCGACGGCCCTTACGCGGTCCACTCTTCCTCCCCGCGCAGCTCCCGGTCGTCCCGCAGCATCTCCGCCCTGCGAAGCAGCTCGTCGACCGTGTCGTCGAAGGACGAGTGCGCCCGCCGCGCCCGGTAGGCGGCCAGGCGGGCGAAGCAGTCGTCGTCCAGGCGGAGCCAGCGGGCGGCCCCGTAGTAGCGGTCCATGAGGTCCCGCCACGTCTGGACGGGGAGGCGCCCGGTGGCCTCGTGGTGCCACGGGATCTGGCCGGTGCGCAGCCGGCCGTCCTCGCCCGGATAGAACACGGTGCCGTTGAAGGTGAGGTCGAGCGGCACGTCGCCGCCGCGGAGCGCGTGCAGGTAGCGGTCGGCGGCGACCTGCATGTCGTGCCCGCACGCAAGCGCGAGCGTCACCTCCGCGTCACCGCGGAACGTCGGCACGGTCGCCCCGATGCGCCCCCACGTCAGGCCGTGCAGCGACCTGTCCCACACGTCCGGCTCGCCGAACACGCCGGCGAGCCGCTCCCGCTCGGCGTCGTCGTAGGAGCGGCGCGACGCCGCGATCGTCACGGTCGTGGTGAGCAGGACGCACTGGACGGGCCCGCCGTCCAGCCGCCGCAGGCCGACCCGCAGGTTCAGCGTCGGCGTCGCCGCGAACGTCTCCGCCTCGATGCCGAGCAGGTCGAGCCCGAGCTCCGGCGGCGCGTTCATGACGGACCCTCGATCATGGTCTTCCATCCCCCTCGATGCTCACCATCGCTTCCACCCGCCCGGTGGAGATCATCATCAATTCGCACTGCCCGGCGAAGCCGCCCCGAAACACCGCCGGGAATGCCGCGGGAACGATGACCTGATCTTGGCAAAATCGGCGTCCGACCAGGGGAGATCACTCGGCCGAGAGCGCGCGGAAATGGCCCGAACAGCGATGGGAAAGCGTGGAGCCGGACCCGCCGCACCGAACACGGGGCCAGCAATTCCTAGCCAATTGCCCGATTCGCGAACGCCACTCGCCGCACCCGGAATGGCAAGACTTTCCACCCCCGTGCCGAACCCCGTACCCG
>NZ_SMKB01000195.1:0-13727 GCF_004348575.1 Actinomadura sp. 7K534 | reverse complement strand
GGTGCGGGTGGGGCCACGGTCGTACTCCCGTCCGGGCCCCGCCGCGGCCGGCCCCGCGGTCCTCAAGGGCCCTGCCTCCATGGTTCCCGCTCGGCGGCCGTTTCAGCCGCCGAGCGGGCCGGGAGGCGGGTCAGGCCCTGATGCCCTCGACGAGCAGCAGCACGCCGAACGCCGCGAAGCCGGCGGCGGCACCGTACTTGATGACCCGTTCGGGGAGCTTCTTGCCGAGGACCTGTCCGACCACGATCGCCAGCGCGTCCGCGGCGACCATGCCGATCGTCGACCCGGCCCACACGCCGGCCAGCGCCGCGAGGCCGCCGTGGTCGGCGGCGAGGGTGACGGTGGCGAGCATGGTCTTGTCGCCCAGCTCGGCGAGGAAGAACGCCCCGCCGACCGCCAGGATCGCCGAGCCGGTGGCGCGCCGCGCCCGGTCGCGTTCGTCGTCGTCGAGTTCGTCGCCGCGGAGCGTCCACAGCGCGAAGCCGAGGAACGCCACGCCGGCGAGGATGGAGATCGGGCCGGTCGGGAGCGCGGCGCCGAGCGCCGCGCCGAGGGCGACGCTCGCCAGGTGGACGACCGCGGTCGCGGCGGTGATGCCGATGAGCACGTGCAGCGCGCGGAAGCGGGTGGCGAAGGTCATCGCCATGAGCTGGCTCTTGTCGCCCAGCTCGGCGACGAAGATCACGACCAGGCTGATGAGGAAGGCGGACAACGGGTTACCTCTCGCTCGGATGCCGGGCGAGGGCGGGGGTTCGGGCGCGCGACCTCGGCCCGGCACGACTGCCGGGCCGAGGGTCTCGTCCGCCTCGCGGGCCCGGCTGAGCGCGGCCCTTGCTTGCGGAGGCCCGCGTGACCGGGCGCCGTCGGCGGCGCCAGTATGTCGATCACGCGATTGGGACTACTCCCCCTCGACGCCCGCCAGGCTACCAACCCGCGGGTCAGAGGGTCACGCCGACCAGGACCGGCTCGTTGACCAGCTCGACGCCGAACGCCTCGCGGACGCCGCGGCGCACCTCGCGGGCGAGCGCCAGGAGGTCGGCGGTGCTGGCGCCGCCCGGGTTGGTGAGGGCGAGGGTGTGCTTGGTGGAGATGCGCGCCGGGCCGGCGGCGTGGCCCTTGCCGAAGCCGGCGCGGTCGATCAGCCAGGCGGCGGACGTCTTGACCCGTCCGCCGGACTCCGGGTAGCGCGGGAACGTCGCGTCCGGTCCGAGGCGGTCGGCGACGCGGCGCTCCAGCTCGGCGAGCTGGCCGGGTTCGAGGACCGGGTTGGTGAAGAACGACCCGGCGCTGCGGGTGTCGGGGTCGGCCGGGTCCAGGACCATGCCCTTGCCGCGCCGCAGCTCGAGGACGGCGTCGCGCGCCTCCTTCAGCGTCACCCTGTCCCCGGGCCGGACGCCGAGCTTCTTCGCGAGCTCGGTGTAGGCGATGGGCCGCGACTCCTCGGCCTCGCGGAGCGCGTACGTCGCGTCGAGGACGACGAACCGGTCGTGCCCTTTGAATGCGCTGTGCCGGTAGGTGAAGCGGCAGGCGTCGCGGTCGAGGGCGACGACGGTGCGGGCCTCCCGGTCGTAGGCGCGGACCTCGACGATCGTCTCGCTGACGTCCTGGCCGTAGGCGCCGACGTTCTGGATCGGGGTGGCGCCGACGCGGCCGGGGATGCCGGACAGGCACTCGACTCCGGCGAGCCCGTCGGCGACGCAGCGCGCGACGAACGGGTCCCAGTCCTCGCCGGCCTGGACCCGGAGGAGGACGGTGTCGCCTTCGGCGGCGACGCGTTCGGTGCCGCGGGTGCCGACGTGGACGACGGTACCGGGGAACCCGTCGTCGGACACCACGAGGTTGCTGCCGCCGCCGAGCACGAGCACGGGTTCGCCCGCGTCGTCGGCCTTGCGGATCGCGGCGACGAGCTCCGCCTCGGTCGTCGCCTCGACGAAGCGGCGGGCGGGGCCGCCGAGCCGCAGCGTGGTGTATCCGGCCAGGTCCACCTCTTCAGCGAACACCGCCACGTCGTGTTCCCTCCCGTGCGTGCCCGGTCACTCGCCGCGTCCCGTCCGCGCCGTCCGGCGGGCCGTCCCCGCACCGGCCGGGCGGCCCGGCCGGTGCGCGGCGCCACGGTGCGGTTCAGGCGAGCTTGACGACCGCCTTCGCGCGCGTGAGGACCTTCTGGTCGTTCGACCTGGCGGTGAGCGCCACGACGACCTTGTTGTCGTCGAGCTTCTCCTCCACCTGGCCGCTGATCTCCAGGGTCGCGCCGCCCTCGTCGGGGACGACGACCGGTGAGGAGAACCGTACCCCGTAGTCGATGACGGCACCCGGGTCGCCGGCCCAGTCGGTCACGAACCGGCCGCCCTGCGCCATCGTGTACATGCCGTGCGCGATGACGTCCGGGAGCCCCACGGCCTTCGCGACGGACTCGCGCCAGTGGATGGGGTTGAAGTCGCCGGACGCGCCCGCGTACATGACGAGGTTGGCGCGGTCGACGGCGTAGGTCTGCGCGGGGATCTCGGTCCCGACCTCGACGTCGGCGTAGTTCACCTTCGCGGTCATCAGGCCCCCCGCTCCACGATCGTGTTGAAGGTCTTGCAGATCAGCTCGCCCTCGACGGTCTTGATGTCGGTCTCGACGACCATCTTCTCGTTGCTGCCGATCGACTTGATCTCGGTGACGGTCGAGGTGCAGGTCACGACGTCGCCGGCGCGGACCGGGCGGGTGTACTCGAACCGCTGCTCGCCGTGCACGACCATCGCGTAGTTCAGGTTGAGCTCGGGGTCGGCGAGGGCGGGGTTGCCGAGGGACACGACGATGGGGAAGGTCGGCGGTGCGATGACGTCGGGGTGCCCGGCCGCCTTCGCCGCCTCCTGGTCGCGGTACACGGGGTTCCGGTCGCCGATCGCGTCCGCGAATTCGCGGATCTTCACCCGGCTGACCTCGTACGGCTCGGTGGGCGGGAAGCTCCGCCCGATGAAATCACGGTTGAGTGCCATGCAATCCCGTCCCTCCAGGTCGAACAGGTGCCCGGTGCCCGCCTGGGCACACGCTGCTTCCGTCTCGGTCGGACGGTAACAGAACGGCGTTCAGCCCGCCCTCGCGGGTGTCGTGTCGCGAGAACGGGCTGATCACGTCAGAGCAAGCATGCCAAGAAGCGGGTGTTCCGCGGGCCGGGACGGACGAATTGCGGGCCACGGCACCGCGCCCGACCGGCGGGTCTCCCGGTTCCGGCCCGCGCGAGGACGCGGCGGGCGGGACTACGTCCCGACCAGGCGGTGCCGGTCAGCGGGTCCCGGGGCGGACGGCGGGCACTGGCTCCGTGCGGAAGTGCGACGGGCGGTGCCGCGTCCGTCCGGACGCCTCGGTCAGCGGGTCTCCCGGTGCGGACGGTGGGTCCGGCAGTTCGGGCAGTACTTCTTGATCTCCAGGCGGTCCGGGTCGTTGCGCCGGTTCTTCCGCGTGATGTAGTTGCGGTGCTTGCACTCCTGGCAGGCCAGCGTGATCTTCGGCCGGACGTCGGTGGCAGCCACGATGGAGTGCCTTTCTTACTGGGGAATGGGACTTCGGACCTCGGCCGCCCGTGCGGGCGGCCGGTGATCGCACCCAGCCTGCTCACCCCCGTTGGCCGGGGATGAGAGACATGGGTAGTAGCGAGGGCCGGACTTGAACCGGCGACACAGCGATTATGAGCCGCTTGCTCTGCCTGACTGAGCTACCCCGCCGTGATGGTCGGTGTGGACCGGAATGCAAGGATACCGGATGCGCACCGCGCCCCGGAAACACGAAAACCCGGACCGGGATCGGGGCATCGGTTCCACGGGTTCCGCAGGACCGCCTCCAGATTACCGGGCGGGCCGATGACCTGCGAAACGTCCACTGGAACCGGTGGGACGGTACCACAGCGCACTCTACGGAACGAAATCGGCGGCCGCGGGATTCCCGCCCCCCGGATACGCCGTCCGGATACGCCGAAGGCCCCCCCGAACCGGGACGGCCTCTGCGGTGGTGAGCCCCTTTACGGAATCGAACCGTAGACCTTCTCCTTACCATGGAGACGCTCTGCCGACTGAGCTAAAGGGGCTTGCGTCGTTCGCGCAGTGAAACCATACACGGAGACGGGACCGCACGCGAACTCGTTCGCACTGCCCGTGGACGCCGGGGACGGCGCCCGCCCGGTGCGCGACGCGCGGGTCCGGGCGGACGGCGTCCCAACGGCGTCCCCGCTGGTCAGCGCAGCAGGGTGCGGGCGATGACGAGCTGCTGGATCTGGCTCGTCCCCTCGTAGATGCGGAACAGCCGCGCGTCGCGGTAGAAGCGCTCGACGCTCACGCCGCGCATGTAGCCCATGCCGCCGAAGACCTGCACGGCGCGGTCGGCGACGCGGCCGACCATCTCCGAGCAGAAGTACTTGGTGCAGGACGGCCCGAGCTTGGTGTCCTCCCCCGCGTCGTAGGCCCTGGCCGCCTCCAGGACCATCGAGCGTCCCGCGTACAGCTCGGCCTGGGAGTCGGCGATGAGCCCCTGCACGAGCTGGTATTCGCCGATCGTGTTCCCTCCCTGGCTGCGTTCCTTCGCGTACGCGACGGTCTCGTCAAGGATCCTCTGGGCGAGACCCACGCAGACGGCGGAGATGCTGATCCGGCCGTGGGCGAGGGACGCCATGGCGGTGCGGAAGCCGGTCCCCTCCGTCCCGACCATGTTGCGGGCGGGGACACGCACGCCGTCGAAGAACACCTCGGCGGTGTGGGCGCCGCGCTGGCCCATCTTCTCGTCGGGCGGCCCGACCGTCAGGCCGTCCGCGCCCTTCTCGACGAGGAACGTCGAGATGCCCCGGGAGCCGGGGACGCCCGTCCGGGCGAAGACCATGAAGACGTCGGCCTCGGGCGCGTTGGTGATGAACCGCTTCGCGCCGTCGATGACGTAGTCGTCGCCGTCGCGCACCGCGCTCGTGGTGAGGGTGCTGGGGTCGGAGCCGGCCTCGGCCTCGGTGAGCGCGAACGCCCCGACGACCTCCCCGGACGCGAGCCGGGGCAGCCAGGCGTCCCTCTGCTCCTCCGTCCCGGCGTTGACGAGGACCTGCCCGGCGATGCCGTTGCTGGTGCCGAACATCGAGCGGAACGCGGGGCTGGCGTAGCCGATCTCGAAGACCAGCCGCACCTCCTCGCTCACCGTGAGCCCGAGACCGCCGTACTGCTCGGGCAGCGCGTAGCCGAACAGGCCCATCTCCCGCGCCGTCTGCCGCACCGGCTCCGGGATCGCGTCGGTCTCCTCGATCTCCTCCTCGCGGGGGATCACCTGGTCGCGGACGAAGCTGCGGACGGCCTTGAGCACGTCGGCGAAATCCTGAGACTCCATGCGCCCATTCTAGAATCAGATTCCAGGATGGTGCCCGCCCCCGGTGCCACCGATTTCCAGGGTCAGAACCGGACGAGGACCGCGGTGGCGTCGTCGTACCGCTTCCCCCGCGGGCCGGTCGCGGACGCCTCGGCCGCCCTGGTCCGCCGGACCAGCTCCCGCGGGCCCTCCTCGTCCAGCAGCCGGAGCAGGTCGTCCCAGCCCATCCGCCCGAACCGCTCCACCAGCCTCGACGCGCCGTCGCTCAGCACCGCCGCCCGCCGCAGCCCCGCCACCGGCACCTCGCCGGTCAGCCCCTCGTACGCGGCCTCCGGCTTCGTGCTCGCCACCCAGAACCCGCCGGGGCTGTTCCGCAGTTCCCGGACGGACTCCAGCGTGTAGCTCGGCAGGTGGTCGACGCGGTCGTCCCGGAAGACCCGCACCTCGCCAGCGTCCACCACGATCGGCGAATCGGCGAGGACGTACCACTCCACCGCCGCGCCGCGCCGGCGCAGCAGTGACACCGTCGCCGAAGGGCTGTCCGGGTTCTGCAGGTCGCAGGTCCCCGCGTGCCCCTCCCCCGTCACCTTGATCGCCTCCGCCACCAGGTCGGGGAGCGGCCGGCCGTCCTCCGGCGCCAGCAGCGCGGCGATGCACCCGCCGAGCCTGCGCACCAGCCACGCCGGGTCGTGCCGGCACCCGCTGTCCACGCCCGGCGGCGCCGTCGCCCCGTCCAGCAGCACGACCCATCCGTGCCCCGCCGCCACGAAGTCCTCGTTCGGCCGCCCCGGGGTGGCCTCGCTCACATAACTCACCTGCACGGATGCAGGTCTACCCCCTGGAGCGCCGCGTCGGTGACCGGTAGACCAAAACCCGAACGCGGCCCCCCGCGCGCCGGGCCGACTCCTCGTACCAGGCGGTAACAGCATGGACGGGCCCCGCATATTCTGCTGAGTGCCCTGGCACACATGCGGTCCGGGTACAAACGCCGAGGTCACCGGCATGGGGCGGCACATCCGCCGAGCTGACTCGGCCTCATGCGGATGGGGATGCGGCGTCTCGGGCGGCGCGGCCGGTTACCGTTGCACCACGACAAACAACCGCTTTGCGGGAGAAGTCGCGGGAAAACACGTCCATGCGGCCCCTTCCCGGCGGACAGCTGTAGATGGGAGAAACAATGAGCGGTGAGTCGAGCGGGACAGCCGAGCCACATATGTCGCACCTGCTGCGCTCACGGCGCGACGCCGTCCTGGGCCGGTGGATCGAACTGGTCACCGAGGGGACGCGCGGCCGCATCACCGAGGGCGAGGTGCGCTCGGAACTGACCGAGCTGTACGGCCTGGTCGAGGGGGCGCTCACCGACCCCGGCGGCACCACCGCGGGGGAACTGCGCGCGGCGCTCTCCGACATCTCCCGCAGCCGCGCCCGGCAGGGCTTCAGCCCCACCGAGACCGCCATCGCCGTGTTCGCGCTCAAGCGGGCCGTCCACGAGAACCTCGACGGGGCCGGCGGCGACGCGGTCTACGCCGACTTCATCGACTTCTCCGCCTACATCGACGACCTCGGGCTGGCGACCTTCGAGACGTACGCCAACGCGCGCGAGCAGGTCATCGCCGACCAGGCCGAGCAGCTGCTGGAGCTGTCCACGCCCGTGGTGAAGCTCTGGGACGGCATCCTCGGCGTCCCGCTGGTCGGCACGCTGGACTCGGCCCGCACCCAGGTGGTGATGGAGACGATGCTCCAGCTGCTCGCCGACACCGGCTCCCGCTACGCCGTGATCGACATCACGGGCGTGCCCGCCGTCGACACCGAGGTCGCACAGCACCTGCTGAAGACGGTGATGGCGGCCCGGCTGATGGGCGCCGAATGCGTCATCTCCGGCATCCGCCCCCAGATCGCGCACACCATCGCGGCGCTCGGCATCGAGTTCGGCGACATCGTCACCAAGTCCTCCCTCGCCGACGCGCTGGCCTACGCGATGCGCGGCAGCGGCCTGCGCGTCCTCGGCGGAACGGACGCGTGATGCAGCAGATCCCGATCCTCAAGATCGGCCGGTTCCTGCTGGTGTCCATCCAGATCGACCTGCAGGACCAGACCGTCGCCGCGCTCCAGGAGGACCTGGCCGACTCGATCGTCAAGACCGGGGCGCAGGGTGTGATCATCGACATCTCCGCGGTCGACATCGTGGACTCGTACATCGGCCGGATGTTCTCCACCATCGCCGCCATGTCGCGGCTGATGGACGCCGAGACCGTCGTCGTCGGCATGCGTCCCGCCGTGGCGATCACGCTGGTGGAACTCGGGCTGTCCCTCGACGGCGTCCGCACCGCGCTGGACCTGGAGCAGGGCATGCGGCTGCTCGAGTCATCGCTGGACGGCCGGTGACGACCGAGCCCGCCGGCGAGATGCCCATCGCCGGCAACGACGACGTCGTGCGCGTGCGGCAGCTCGTGCGGACCGCGGCGGCCTCGGCCGGCTTCTCCCTCGTCGACCAGACCAAGATCGTCACCGCGGCCAGCGAGCTGGCGCGCAACACGCTCGTCCACGGCGGGGGCGGCTCGGTGGGCATCGACCAGACCGTCAGCGACCGCGGCAAGCACGGTCTCCGCATCGTCTTCACCGACCAGGGCCCCGGCATCCCCGACATGGAGCAGGCCCTGGTCGAGGGATGGTCCAGCGGGAACGGGCTCGGGCTCGGGCTGTCCGGCACCCGGCGTCTCGTGGACGAGTTCTCGCTGGAGAGCGAGCCCGGCGAGGGCACCACGGTGACGGTGGTCAAGTGGATCCGCTGACGGTCGCCGACTGGACCGTCAGCCCCGCGGCGGACGAGTCGCGCTGGTTCCCCGTCGAGGAGGCCAGCGCGGCCGCCGGGGTGCGGCGCGGCATCACCCTGTTCGCCCAACGGCTCGGTTTCACCGGGGAGCGGCTCGGCCAGGTCCAGCTCGCGGCCACCGAGGCCGCCACCAACCTCGCCAAGCACGCGGTGCGCGGCGAGATGCTGGTGCGCGTCGTCCGGAACGGGCCCACCGCCGCGCTGGAGATCGTCTCCGTCGACCACGGGCCCGGCATCGCCGACGTGTCCCGCTCCCGGCTCGGCGGCTACTCCACCAGCGGGACGCTGGGCCTCGGACTCGGCTCGATCGAGCGGCTGGCCGACCGCAGCGGCCTCCACTCCCTCCCCCGGATCGGCACCACGCTCTACGCCCGGTTCCGACAGCCGGCCGACGGCCCCGCGGCCGCGCCGTCCCGGCCCGACCCGCCGTTCGCCGGGGTGACCCGCCCGATAGCCGGCGAGACGGAATGCGGCGACGCCTACGCCGCGCTGGAGACCCGCGACGGGGCGGTGTACGCGATGCTCTGCGACGGCCTCGGGCACGGGCCGCTGGCGGCGCGCGCGGCGCACGAGGCCGTCGAGGTGATGCGGGAGACCGCGCTGCCGGCGCGTCCCGCCGAGATCCTCGAACGGATCCACCGGCGGCTGCGCCCCACCCGCGGCGGCGCCGTCGCCGTCGCGCTGATCGTCCCGGAGCGGGGACGGGTACGTTATGCGGGAGTCGGGAACATCTCCGGGTGGATCGTCCACCCGGACCGCCGCACCGGGATGATCTCGGTTCCGGGGATCGCCGGTTCGCATGCCCGCGTCCGGGAACAGGTCTATGATCTGCCGCCCGGGGCCGCGGTCGTGCTGCATTCCGACGGCCTGACCGACCGGTGGGATCCCGCCGCCCGGCCCGGGCTGTTCGACCGCGAGCCCCTGCTGATCGCGGCGACCCTGCTGCGAGACGCCGGTTCCAGGCACGACGACCGTTCGGTGCTCGCGGTGACGTCGGCAGGAAGGGGGTGACCCGTGGCGGACGAACTCATGCGCCTGCAGCTCGCCGACGAGGAGGGCGTCTTCGCCGTCCGGCAGGCCGGCCGGCACGTCGCCGCCGCACTGCGGTTCCCCCACCACGACCAGGTCCGCGTCGCCACCGCCCTCAGCGAACTCGGCCGTGAGCTGTACTCCTGCTACGGCCGGGTCTCGGTCGCCTTCCAGTTCGACCGGAACCCGGACGGGAACCCCGGCCTGGTGATCGAGCTCGGCTTCGCCGCCCGGCCGGACGTGGTGATGCCCGGGGAGGGCGTCACCGCCGCCGCGCGCCTGATGGACCTCGTCGAGGAGGACGGCGCCGGCGAGCTCAGCCTCGTCCGGACCCGCAAGAACCTCCCGGCCGGCGCCTACATCACCGACGGCGAACTCGACGAGCTGCGCGTCCGGCTGCGGCAGCTGCACCCCGTCTCGGCGCTTGAGGAGCTGCGCACGCAGAACGCCGAGCTGATCGAGGCACTGGAGGAGTCCCAGCACAGGCGCGAGGAGCTCCAAGACCTCAACGCCGAACTGGAGAAGACCAACCAGGGGGTCATGGCCCTCTACACCGAACTCTCCGAAGAGCTGGAGAAGACCAACCAGGGCGTCGTGGCGCTGTACGCGGAGCTGGACGAGAAGACCGACCAGCTCCGCGAGGCCGTCGAGACGAAGAACCGCTTCTGGGCCGCCATCAGCCACGAGCTCCGCACCCCCGTCAACGGCGTCGTCGGCCTCGCCCGCCTGCTGCTCGACCCCCAGAACGGCGCCCTCGACGAGGAGCAGCAGCGGCAGGTCTCGCTGGTCATCGACACCGGGGTGGCGCTCCTCGGGATGGTGGACGAGCTGCTGGACATGGCCAAGGCCGAGCAGGGCCGGCTGGAGCCGCGCCTCGGCCTTACGGACACGCACTCCATGCTGGGCCAGCTGACCGCGCTGCTGGTGCCCATCGCGAAGAGCAAGAGCCTGACCCTGAGCGTGGACGCCGCCGACGCCCCGCCCGTCCTGGTGACGGACGAGGTGATGCTGACGCGCGTGCTGCGCAACCTGCTCGGCAACGCGCTGAAGTTCACCGATGCGGGAGAGGTGCGGCTGACCGTCCGGCCCGCCCCGGACCACGTGGTCTTCGTCGTCTCCGACACCGGCCGGGGCATCGCGCCCGCCGACCAGGAACGGGTCTTCGAGGAGTTCTACCAGGTCCCCGGCGTCAGTGCGGCGGGCACGGGGCTGGGCCTGCCCTACGCCCGGCGGCTCGTGACGCTGCTCGGCGGCGACCTGTCCCTGGACAGCGCCCTCGGTGCGGGGACCACCGTGACGGTCCGGCTGCCCACAGACCAGCCGCTCGCCGACCTCGGTCTTCGGCACGTCCTCGTCGTCCACGGCGAGGAGGCGCCGCGCCGCACCCTCCGCAGCCTGGTCGAGGGCGGGGCCGGCCGGGTGAGCGAGGCCCCGGACGCCGCCACCGCGCTGAGCATCGCCGCGTCCGACGCACCGGACCTCGTCCTGCTCGGCTCCGGCGACGACGTCACCGCCCTGCCGCCCGACGCGATGGTGGTGGCGGTCACCGAAGGCACCGCGTCCGGCCATCCACCGCCCAGGGCCGACGCCACGCTGAGCAGGGACCACATCGATCCGGTCATGCTGGCGGAAACGGTGCGGCAGATCAGGGAACGGCGAACGCAGGGGGACCGATGACGGACGTGGAGCACTGCACCGCGCTGGTCGTCGACGACGACAACACCAAGCGGTACATCATCGGCAGCTGGCTGCAGCGCGCGGGCCACACGGTCGTGTACGCCATGAACGCCGCCGAGACCTTCCAGCGCCTCGCCGAGCACGACGTGAACCTGGTCGTCCTGGACGTCAAGCTGCCCGACATGAGCGGCGTCGAGGTCTGCGCGCGGATCAAGGCGGAGCCGGAGACCGCGTCCATGCCCGTCATCCACATCTCCGCGTGGGCGGTGGACGTCACCGACCGCACCCACGGCCTCCAGCGCGGCGCCGACGCCTACCTGACCGACCCCATCGACCCGGACGAGTTCATCGCGACGGTCGAGGCCGTCATGCGCTACTACCGCGCCCGGGTGCGCGCCGAACGCATGGCCGGCCAGCTCTCCGCGTTCACCCGCACCTCCCTGGCGATCAACGCCGCGGAGACCTTCGAGCAACTGACCACGGTGGCCGCCCGCGGCGCCTACGACATCTTCCGCGAGCCCGCCTCGGTGCTCGTCCTGGCCCCGGACGGCCGTCCCCGCCGGGCGGTCAGCCTGAACGGCGAACCAGAGCAGCGCGCGAGCCCGCCCGCCGTGTTCGACCAGCTGATCGGCCTGATGGACCTCGGCGACGCGCCCGACACCACGGTCGCCCTCGTCTCAGCGCGCCAGTGGAAGTCGGTCCTGCCCGACGCGGTCGCGCACGGCGACGTCGCCGTCGTGATGTCCCGCTCGAAGCGCGGCCGCCCCCCGATCTGCATCGGGATCGAGGCCCGCGGAGAGCCCGACGAGGTCGACCTCAACATCCTCCGCCAGCTCGGCCAAGCCATGGCCCTGGCGATGGAGGCCCTGCGGTCCTTCGCCGAGCAGCACTTCATCTCCCTCACCCTGCAGCGCAGCCTGCTCCCGTCGGAGCACCCGACGGCCCCCGGCTGGACGTTCTCCGTCCGCTACGAACCGGCGAGCGACCAGGCGGAGGTGGGCGGCGACTTCTACGAGGTCATCGACCGCGGCGACCACATGCTCGTCGCCATCGGAGACGTCCAGGGCCACTCCCTGCACGCCGCGACGGTCATGGCCGAGATCCGCCACGCCCTGCGCGCCTTCGCCGAAGAGGGCCACGACGCCGTCACCATCCTGAAACTCCTGAACGGCGTCATGCTCCGCTACCACGACGACCAGACCGTCACGATGTGCCTGATGACCCTCGACGTCCACACCGGCGCCCTGCAGGTCGCCAACGCCGGCCACCTCCCCCCGCTCTACCTGGCCGACGGCGAGGCCCGCTACGGCAAGGGCGGCGGCGTCCTCCTGGGCTTCCCCGCCGACGGCGTGGCCATCGAGGAGACCGAGGTCCCCCCGGGCGGCACGGTGGTCCTCATCACCGACGGCCTGATCGAAGACCGCGGCATCCCCCTGAGCACCAACCTGGAACGCCTGCGCACCATAGCCACCCCGGTCGACGACGACCTGGAACGTTTCAGCGACCGCCTACTGGCAGAATTCGGCCACCGAGAAGACGATGTGGCCCTAGTGGCCCTCCGCCGCGCCCCCTGAACGGCCTCCGGGCGGCCTCATCCGCCGTGATGCCGCCGATCGGGTGGTCCGCCCGGTTCGAGGCGCGACCGCCATGACCGTCCAAGCCCGGAGGAGTCTGGTCCAGATTTCGGACAGGTGCGGGCGAAGATTGCTGGACCATTTCACGACGGCGCCCGCGGGCGTCCATCTCCATGGATTAGCTGATCAGCGCGGTCGCCGGGGATGGGCGAGTGTCCTCTTTTGATCATTTTCGGCCTGACCTGGAGGCCGCTTCCGGTCAGCGATCTTTGTATCCAGGCCGGCCGCAGACCCTGGGCCCTTCCGGCACCTCTTCCCGGGCCCGGTTCGTTTTCGCAGATCAGGCCATGAATGAGTCGAATCACAGGCGGACATGGTCCATCCGTTGGCACGTCTGGCACCGCCGCCGGGAGAACCACTGAGGGTAACGGCATCACATTTCGCAACATCCCCCCCACCTGCGACTTTCAGCACATCACCGCAGTAATCTCACTCTGGGCGACTATCGTCCCCTCATCGCCGCCGGGGTGACGTATCCCCCGGCACCCTCGCGAAGGAGCCCTGCCCGTGAAGCGTCATGACCGGAGTCCACGTGTCCTGGCGGCCGCCGCCGTCGGGCTCTCGGGCCTGGCCGCGGCGGCCTTCCTCGGCTCACAGGCGTTCCAGCGTCACCCGGCGACCGCGGCTCCGCCGGCACCCCCCGCCACGGGCGCGAGCGCGTCGGACGTCGCCGAGCCCGCCACGCCGCCCGCACTGCCGGCTTCGGTGCCGCTGCGGCTGGACGTGTCCCGGATCGGCGTCCGGACACCGCTGATGACCCTGGCCAAGAACCCGGACCAGACCGTCGAGACGCCCCCGCCGAGTCGCGCGCAAGAGGCCGGCTGGTACCGGCTGGGGCCCGCGCCCGGCAGCCGGGGCGCCGCGGTGATCATCGGTCATGTGGACACCGCGGACGGACCGGCGGTCTTCCACCGGCTCGGCGAACTGCGTCCGGGCGACCGGGTGGGCGTGCTCCGCGCCGACGGCCGCACCGCACTCTTCCGGATCGACTCGGTCGAGCGCTTCGACAAGGACCTGTTCCCCACCCGGCGGGTGTACGGGGACCCCGGCCACGCGGCGATCCGCCTCATCACCTGCGGTGGGCGCTTCGACCGCGGCAGCGGTCACTACACCGACAACGTCATCGCGTTCGGACACCTGGTCGGATCCGCCGGCAAGGGAACCCGCTGACGTGCGCGCCCCCCACGACCCGTTCGCGGGCAACGCGCCCCGCCCACCGCAAGGACGCCACC
>NZ_SMKB01000194.1:0-13801 GCF_004348575.1 Actinomadura sp. 7K534 | reverse complement strand
CCCCACCCCCCCAGAGGACGGCGAACATGCCTCTGCCCGATGAGCACCCTGCACACGAAGGCATCACACGGCGGCGGATGCTGTACGGCACGGCCGCGGTGGGCGCGGCGACGCTGCTGCCCGTCCGGTCCGCCCGTGCGGCGCCGGGAACCGGCCGGAAGGTGGCCGTCCTGGGCGGCGGCATGTCCGGCCTGGCCGCCGCCCACGAGCTGGCCGAGCGGGGCTTCGACGTCACCGTCTTCGAACGCAAGGCCCTCGGCGGCAAGGCCCGGAGCATCCCGATCGAGGGCACCGGCAAGGGCGGGCGGAAGGACCTGCAGGGCGAGCACGGCTTCCGGTTCTTCCCCGGCTTCTACCGGAACGTCCCCGACTCGATGCGGCGGACCCCGTTCCCGGGCAACGCCAACGGCGTCCACGACAACATGTTCCCGCTGTCGTCGACGCGGATCGCCCGGAACGGCGGCCGCTCCGACATCATCGTGCCCGAGCTGACCGGCCCGGGCGGCGGCCTGAGCCTGGACGTGCTCAAGGAGACGCTGACGGGTCTCGCCGAGCAGGCGGGCGCCCTCCCGGCGGACGAGCTCGCCCTGTTCGTCAACCGCTTCATCGTCTACGTGACCAGCAGCGAGGAACGGCGCCTGGGGCAGTGGGAGAACGTCACGTGGTGGGATTACGTGCGGGCGGAGGGCAAGTCCGAGGACTACCGGGCGATCGTGGCGCGGTTCCTGACGCGCGGGCTGGTCGCCGTCAAGGAGAAGGTCGCCAGCACCAAGACGGTCGGCGCCATGGGCCAGGCGTTCCTGCTGTCGGGCATCGGCCTCGGCGCGGACGGCGGCCTGGCCCGGATGCTCAACGCGCCCACCAACGAGGCGTGGATCGACCCCTGGGTGAGCTACCTGCGTGACCGCGGCGTGCGGTTCGAGGTCGGGCAGACGGTCGAGGCCCTGGAGATCGCGTCGGGCCGCGTGCGGTCCGTCCGGCTGGTGGACGCGGCCGGCCGCCGCCGCACCGCCGAGGCCGACTGGTTCGTCAGCGCGATGCCGGTCGAGCGGGCGCGGGACCTGCTGTCACCGGCGGTGCTGGCCCTGGACCCCGCCCTGGAGTCGATCAAGGACCTGCACACCGAGTGGATGAACGGCCTGCAGTTCTTCCTGCGCCGCACCCCGGACGGCATCCCGCAGGAGGTCAACTTCATGGACTCGCCGTGGCAGCTCACCGCGGTCCTGCAGAGCAGGCTGTGGGACCGGGACATCCCGGCCGACTACGGCGACGGGAACGTCCTCGACACCCTGTCCCTGGACATCTCCGACTGGGACACCCCGGGGATCGTGTACGGCAGGCCGGCGAAGCAGTGCAGCCCCGCCCAGGTCGCCAAGGAGGCGTGGGCGCAGATGAAGGACCACCTGGAGGACACCGGCCGGTCCGTCCTGCCCGACGACCTCGTCCACTCCTGGTTCCTGGACCCGGCGATCAGCTGGGACGCGTCCGCCGGGCGCAACTCCAACGACGAGCCCCTCATGGTCAACACGGTCGGGAGCTGGCAGAAGCGGCCGCACCCCCGCACGGAGGTCCCGAACCTCTTCCTGGCGGGCGACTACGTCCGCACGAGCGTCGACCTGGCCACCATGGAGGGCGCCAACGAGTCCGGCCGCGCGGCCGTCAACGCGCTGCTGGACGCGGCCGACTCCCCCGCGGAGCGGGCCCAGATCTGGCCCCTGTACCAGCCCCCGGAACTCGACGGCCTCAAGGAGATCGACGCGCACCGCTTCCGCACAGGCCGCCCCAACCTCTTCGACACGATGTGACCCCGCCCGTGGTCGGACGGCCGCCCGGGAAGGGCGGCGCCTAGCGGGGCGCGGCGGTGTTCGGACGGCGGGTCATGCACCAGGTGCGGGGGCCGCCGCCGGGGAGGCGGAGGTCGGCGGTGGTCTCGAAGCCGAAGCGCTCGTAGAAGCGGACGTTGCGTTCGTCGGCGGTCTCCAAGTAGGCGTCATGGCCGGTCCTGTCCGCCTCGGCCAGGCCGGGTGCGAGGACGGCCCGGCCGAGGCCGCGCCCCTGCATGTCGCGGCGGACGCCGATGGTCGCCAGGAACCAGCCGGGACGGGACGGGCGGTAGGGCGCGAGGAACTCCTCGGCCTCGATGGCGTACGGGGCGCGGTCGCCGTACAGGGCGGCGAGTTCCGGTCCGGTGAACACCTCGGGCGGGACGGCGGTAGCGGGAGTCGTCCACACCGCGGCGGCGGCGTTGTCACCGGCCGTCCAGACGCGGCCGTAAGGCAGCCCGACCTTCTCGGTGAAGTAGAGCTGGAGTGCGCGCAGGCGGCGCGGGTGGTCGTCGGCGGACACGGTCCAGCGGGTCCAGGGATAGTCGGCGAACGCACTTGCGAGGGTGTCGGCGATGGCGTCCAGGTCCGCGGGGACGGCGGGACGCGCTCCGCCACTGTTGTCGATCATCCCGGCCAGGGTAGGAGGTGATCCGCCGAGGACGAAACTCGCTTTGCGACGGTCCGCAATCGGCCCGAAGGGAGCTACCCGGCGTGCTTGGCGGTGGTGGTGCGGTAGAGGACGTGGCGTTTGAGGCGGTGGCCGTCCGGCACTAGTGGGCGGTCGAAATCGTCTGCGGGGTCGCGGGTCATGCCTATGCGTTCCATGACGGCGCGGGATCTGGTGTTGGCCGCGGCGGTGAAGGAGACGACCTCGTCGATGCCGTCCTCGAAGGCGAACCGGAGTGCGCGGCGGGCGGCCTCGGAGGCGTAGCCGTGCCCCCACGCGGACCGGACGAGCCGCCAGCCGATCTCCACGGCGGGGACGAAGGGCGCCTGGAAGCGCACGGCGGACAGGCCGGTGAACCCGACGAACTCGCCGGTCCCGGCGGTCTCCAGCGCCCAGAAGCCGAAGCCGTCCTCCTCGAAGCGGGTCTCGAACGAGGCGATCAGCGCGTCGCTCTCCGCGCGGGTCAGCGGGGCGGGGAAGTGCTCCATGACCTCGGGGTCGGCGTTCATGGCGGCGAACGGCTCCCGGTCGCCGTCCTGCCAGCGCCGCATCACGAGCCGCTCGGTGCGCAACTCAGACCGCCTCGTGGGTGAAGGCGTGCCGCCCATCGACGTACACGTTGTAGACCGAGGGGCGGAAGCCCGCGAACAGCACCTTGCGGGTCTTGTCGATGATCACGTGGTGGCGCTCCTGGTGACCGACGGTGAACTCGAAGCGCTTCGTCATGGCGAAGCTGAAGAGCAGGGAGCCTTTCACGACCTCGTGGCGATCCACAGTGATCCGCACCTTGCCCCAGAAGCGGTCGTAGAAGTACTCGACCAGATGGCGTTCGTACTGACCGACCTCGAAATAGAAGTACTCGTGCACCGTCGTTCCAAGCGTGGGAGTTCGTGGTGCCCGATTATCTCCCATTGCGGGCGGCCCGGGGCGCGCCGGGCGGGTGCGGGGCGTTTTCGCCGTGTTGCCGAGGGGCGCACCGTATTGAAGAATCCCGGCAGGATTTCCGAGCCGGAGGGCGCCGTCCATGGGAGAGAACCAGTCCGCTGCCGACCCGGGCTTCGACACCGGGGTTCCGCATTCGGCGAGGGTGTGGAACTACTGGCTGGGCGGCAAGGACAACTACCCCATCGACCGGCAGGTGGGCGACCAGGTGCGCGAGCTGTACCCCGAGATCGTGGACGTCGCGCGCCACTCGCGGGCCTTCCTCGGCCGCGCGGTCCGGTACCTGGCGGGCGAGGAGGGCATCACGCAGTTCCTCGACATCGGCACCGGCCTGCCGACCGTCGACAACACCCACGAGGTGGCGCAGCGGGTCGACCCGGCGTGCCGCATCGTCTACGTCGACAACGACCCGCTGGTGCTCCTGCACGCCCGCGCGCTGCTGGCGAGCACCCCGGAAGGGGAGTGCGACTACATCGACGCCGACGTCCGCAACCCCGGCGACATCATCGAGCGGGCGGCCCGCACGCTCGACTTCGACCGGCCGATCGCGCTGATGATGCTCGGCATCCTCGGCAACATCGAGGACGACGACGAGGCGCGGGCGATCCGCGACCGGCTGGTCGGCGCGCTCCCCGGCGGCAGCTACCTGGTCCTGGAGGACGGCACCGCCGCCGTGAACCCCGACGCCGCCGCCGAGGCCGAGCGGACCCGCGCCGAAGCCGGCGACCCCTACAAGCTCCGCACGCCCGAGCAGCTCGCTACCTACTTCGACGGCCTGGAACTGCTGGAGCCCGGCGTCGTGTCGGTGTCCCGGTGGCGTCCCGAGGCGACGCCCTGGGGAGACCCGCCGGTGGTCACGGCGTTCTGCGGTGTCGCGAGGAAGCCGTCCCCGGCGACCGGCTGAGCCGTCATCGCCCGGTGAGGACCTCCCGCCGGTGGCCGGGCGTCACCGGCGGGAGGGGACGACGGCGACCGGGCACTGCGCGTGGTGGACTACGCCGTGGCCGGTGGACCCGAGCCGCGGCGCGCCCCGGCGGCGCTCGCGCGCGCCCACCACGAGGAGGCGGGCGGCGCGGGACGGCCTGGTGAGCGCCTGCACCGGGTGCTCCAGTACGACCTCGCCGACGGCGTCCACCTGCGGGTACCTGCGCTGCAGCGGCTCGCACGCGGCGGCGACCCGGTCCCGCAGCTCCGGGCCGGCGTCCTCGTCCTCGACGGTGTAGCCGGCGTCGATGAGCGTCGTGGACAGCTGCCACGCGTGGACGACCCGGAGCCGGGCACCGCGCAGCGAGGCCGCCTCGAAGGCATACTCGAGCACGGCGTCGACGTCCCTGCGCACGTCGATTCCCGCGACGACCTCGCCGCGCTCGGTCGCCTCCCCGCGCACGATCACGACCGGGACGGTGCTGCGCGAGGCCATCCGCAGGCTCGTGGACCCGAGCAGCAGGCTGGCGAACCCGCCCCTCCCGCGGCGGCCCAGCACCAGTTCGAACGCCCCCTCCGCCTGCCGCAGCAGGGCCTCGTGCGTCTCCTCCGCGACGACGGCGGTCGCGGTCTCGACGGCCGGCCACCGCTCGCGGACCCGCTCGCGGGCCCTGTCGACGACCGCCTGCCCCACGCGGGCGAGACGCTCGGCCTTCTCGGCCGGCGAGAACAGCGGCGTCTTGGTGGGCCGGGCCGCCACGGCGTGGACGATCCGCAGGGGACGCTCCCGCAGGGCGGCCTCCGCGGCGGCCCAGTCAACGGCACTGTCCGACTCGCCGGACCCGTCGGTGCCGACGACGATCGGTTCGGACATCGGGTTCTCCTCTTCGAGAGGGCTCACGACGAACGTCCCCACATTGGCGCCGCTTATCACCGGCACGGCGAACGGGCCAACCGGCCACGCGGCAGGTGACCAAGGTCCCTACGGGCGCGTGCGCGCGCGAAGGAGGCTGGTGGTGACCGGAGATCCCGCAGAAGGAGGCCCACGTTGCCCGGCACCGGACAGGAAAGGCTCGACATCCAGTTCACCACCGTCAACGACGTGTCGCCGGCCGACGTGGAGCGCGCCCGCGAGGCGGTCGGCAGGGCGCTGGCGCACCCGCCGCGCCCGATCCTGTACGCGAAGGTCACCCTGAACCGGCTGCGGGACCCGGCCGCGTCCCGCCCCGACCTGGTCTCGATCCGGGTGGACCTCAACGGCCGCCCCGTCAACGCCTACGCGTCCGGGGCCACGATGCCCGAGGCCATCGGCCTCGCCGCCGCCCGGCTGCGCGCCCGGGTGCACCACCTGGCCGGGTACTGGGAGGCGCGCCGCAGGCCGCACCGCGGGACCGCGCCGGCGGGCCCGCGGCACGACGAGACGAAGGAGCTCCACGATGCCTAGGCAGATCGTCACCGCGTCCGCGGCGCCGTCCATCCCCGTTCTGGAGCACCGCGTGGTGATCCTGGAACGGCGGGTCGCCCTGCTGACCGAGACCGTGGAGGCGCTGGCGGCGACGCTGGAGACCGCCCTGTCCGCGGCCGGGGGCAGTGACACCGCCGGCCCGGTCTCGGCGAACCGGCCCGAGCCCGACCTGCTCCCGCTGGGAAGCTGACCGGAGGCGCTCCCCTGGCGTCAGGACGTCGGCACGAGGACGACCGGGCAGCGGGAATGGTGCAGGACCACGTGGTTGACGCGCCCGAGCCCCATGCCGATCAGGCTCTTGCGGGTGCGGGCGCCGACCACGACCAGCGCGGCGCTCTCCGACGCCTCGACCAGCGCCTGCGACGCGGTGCGGTCGGACACCAGCGGCCGCACGGCGACGTCCGGGAAGTCCTCGCCCATCCCGGCGACCGCCTCCGACAGCTCCATCTCCTCGATGACGCGGCGGCGGGGTGAGAACTCGCCGCCGGCGGCGTGCAGCGCGACGACCCCGGCGCCGCGGGCCGCGGCGTCCGCGAAGGCCCAGCGGACGGCCGCCCCGTCGCCGGGCTCCCCCTCGACACCGACCACGATCTCGGCCGGCGCGTCATCGGGGTCGGGCGCGGGACGGGTCACCACCATCACCGGGCACCGGGCGCGGGCGGCGGTGTGGAGGCCGACCGACCCGAACAGCAGGCCCTCGAAACCGCCCTGCCCGCGCGATCCGACGACCACCAGCGCGGCCTCGTCGCTCGCGTCGACCAGCGCACCGCCCGGATCGGTCTCGAGCAGGCTCGTCGTGACGTCCAGGCCGGAGTGCCGCTTCACCGCGTGGTCCCGGGCCTCGGCCAGCATGTCCTCCCGCTCGGCGACCAGCCGGCGTAGCGCGTCGTACGGGATCGACCCGCCCGGCTCCAGGGCGCGCGACGCGTGCACCAGCCGCAGCGGCAGGCGGTGGCGGGCGCCGTGGTCGGCGGCCCAGTCCAGGGCCCGCCGGGAGTGGGTCGAACCGTCGATCCCCACGATGATCGGAGCCGCCATGGGCGTCACCTCCAACTCGAAGTCCATTTCGACACTAGACGTCCCTTCCCCAAGATCGACGGCCGAAAGGCCCTGTCTCGGCGGACGAACGTCCCGGGGACCGGCGGGAGGCTTCTCCCGGGCTCGCGCAAATCCGCGGGGCCTACTCCTCGCCGGGCTTCGGATGGGCGGCGACCAAGGGGGTGTCCACGCCGAGGGGGCCGAGTTTGGCCGCGCCGCCGGGCGTGTCCAGCGGCGCGTCGCGGCCGGGGAGCGTCTCGCTGAAGAAGCGCGCGTTGTCGTCCCTGTAGGGCTCCAGCGCCGCCGGCAGGTCGTCCTCGTAGTAGATGGCCTCGACCGGGCAGACCGGCTCGCACGCGCCGCAGTCGACGCACTCGTCGGGGTGGATGTACAGCGCCCGCTCACCCTCGTAGATGCAGTCGACCGGGCACTCCTCGACGCAGGCGCGATCCATGACGTCGATGCACGGCTCCCCGATCACATATGTCACTGCGGCCTCCTCGATCAGGTCCGTCGTCCCGGCCCCGATTTTGCACTGTTTTACTTGTATAAACCGTTAAAAGTCGTTCCAGCTCGCCGCGTTCGCGGTCAGGTCGCCATGACCGCCCCGAGGGCGATGAGGACGAGGGTCAGCGCGCCGATGAACGCGCGCAGCACGCCGGCGCCGCGCGCTCCCCTGCGGACGAGATCGGCCCGCCGCTCGTCGCCTGGTTCCGCCAGGGCGCCGTGGCGCAGGCGGGTCATCCGGCGTGCCTGGACGACCCCGGCCAGCAGGGTGAGCACGAGGGCCGCGGCCACCACCGCCGCGGCGACGAGCACGCCGTCCCAGGGGCGCCCGGCGACCAGTACCGTTCCGCTGCCGAGGGCGAGGCCCAGCGCGGCGGAGCCGATCACCCCGTAGGCGCGGCCGAGGGCGCGGAAGAACGCGACCCGGTCGCCGGGAGCGAGCGTGCGGGCGGTGACCCGCGCCACGACGGCGATCGCCGCGAATCCGCCGGTCCACACCGACGTGGCGAGGACGAGGACGCCTGCGAGCCCCGCCTCGATCTCATGGGACATTCCTGCCTCCGCGTTCTCGTTCCGGTCCCCGGATGGCCGTCAGATGTGCGCCTGCCGGCACGCCCATCCCTCGGGCAGCCGGCCGGAGGCGAGGAAGCGCCGGAGGTGGTCGATCGCTCCGGGCTCCAGCACCGCGTCGGCCTGCGGGTAGAGGATCGGCTCCTCCTTGGAGTTGTGCCGGTCCAGCAGCCCCAGCAATTCGGTGCACAGCTCCCGCACCTCGCCTTCCGGGTGGGGGTTCGCGGGGCCGCGGGCGGTCGCGGCCTCCAGGCGGTCCATCGTCCGCCAGAGCTCGCCGTGCTCGCGCAGCATGACGAAGACCGGCGCCATCAGCCCCGCCTCCTGCAGCGGCGGGAACAGGAACTCCTCTTCGAGGTAGATGTGGCGGCGCAGCCCCTCCAACGCGCGCTTGAGCGGCACGCCGTCCCCCCTGCCCTCCGCCAGAGCGGCGGTGAAGGACTCGATCCCTTCGTCGATCTCGCGGTGCTCGCGCTCCAGCGCCGCGGACAGTGCCTCGCCGTCCATGCGCCCCTCCCTGCTCCCGGCCGCCAAGGCTCCGGCTTTTATCCAGTGTCCCCTGTTTTTATAGGTTGTATTGGGAAAAATGTAAAGCGCGCGGACCGGCCGGCCGGTGCGCCGAGCGGCCGCCGCCGGGAGTCCTCCGCACGACCGGCCATGACGGCGCCGAGCGTGGCAGGCTGGGGCGCGTGAGCTCGGATGCCGGTGTCCGGCGGATGATGGGCCGGCCGCGCGCGACGTCGCCGGCCGTCCTGGAGCGGCGCGCCTTCGAGCTGTTCGCCCGGCGGGGCTTCGACGAGACGACGGTGGACGACATCGCGGCCGCGGCGGGGATCGCACGCCGGACGTTCTTCCGCTACTTCGCGTCCAAGAACGACCTGGTCTGGGGCGACTTCGAAGGGCAGCTGCGCAGGCTGCGCGCGCTGCTGGACGAGGCCGGTCCGAGCACGCCGACGATGGACGCGGTGCGCCGGGCCGTGGTCGGGTTCAACCGCTTCGATCCGCAGGAGGTGCCCTGGCACCGGCAGCGCATGGAGCTCATCCTGCGGGTGCCGACCCTCCAGGCGGACGCCACCCTGCGCTACGCGTCCTGGCGGATGATCATCACCGAGTTCGTGGCGACTCGGACCGGTGCCCCCGCGTCGGCGCCGGTCCCCCGGCTGACCGGGCACCTCGTCCTCGCCGCCGCGGTCTCCGCATACGAGCACTGGCTGGAGGGCGGGGACCAGCGGGCGCTGTCCGACCTGCTGGACGAGGCGATCCGGCATCTGGGCGACGGGCTCGCGGCGGTCCTGGACGACGCGGCACCCGCGTCTTGACAGACCGCTCCTTCTGCCCGCTCACGCTCAGACGTCCTACCCGTTCATGGCGCGAGCGACGACCTCGCCGATGAGGACGGCCGTGGCGGCCGGGCCGCGCAGCGGGGCCGCCGGCAGGATCGAGGTGTCGGCGACCCGGAGCCCCTCCAGCCCGTGCACGCCGCCGCGGCCGTCGACGGCGGCCCCCATCGGAACGGTGCCGCAGGTGTGCTGGGACGTTCCGAGCCGCGCGCGTATCCAGCGGTCGAGGGCGTGGTCGTCGTCCAGGGTCCTCGTGCCCGGTTCGGCGAGGTCCTGGGCCACCTCGGCGAACGCGGCGGTCGCCACCACGGCCGCCGCCGCCCGCACCGCCTCGCGCATCCGGCGCCGGTCGGCCGCGGTCTCCAGGTACCCGTACTCGACCCGCGGCGGAACCTCGGGATCGGCCGACAGGGTCCGCAGGCCGCCGGTCCTGCGCGGTGCCTGCACGGAGGCGAAGAAGGGCAGGGGCGCGCCGGGGGCCGTGGTCGTCCCGGCGACCAGGCCCGCCATCGGCACCAGGGACTGGAGGATCTCCAGATCGCCCGCGCCGCGGGAGCCGGAGGACGACAGGTGCAGCGCCCCGCCCAGCCACGAGCCGGACGGTCCGGGCAGCCGCCGCCGGGGCGCCCACTCCACGACCACCTGCGGATGGTCGCTCAGCGCGGCGCCGACGGCGGGCAGGTCGTGCACGGCCCGGATGCCGCCCCGCTCCAGGTCCGCGGCGGGGCCGATCCCCGACAGGTGCAGCAGGTGCGGTGAGGCGAGGGCCCCCGCGCACAGGACGACCTCCCCCGCCTCCAGGACGGTGCGCCGCCCGTCCAACTCGGCCACGACCCCGGTGGCCCTGCCGCGGTCGATGACCAGCGACCGCACCGTGCAGCCGCCGAGCAGGGTGAGGTTGGGGCGGTGCGCCGCGCCGAGCAGGTAGGCGAGCCCGGTGTTGACGCGGCGGCCGTCCCGCGTGTTCGACGGCACCGGGCCGAACCCGGGCGCGTCCTGGGCGTTCTTGTCCGGCTCGCCCGGATGGCCGAGCTCGCGGGCGGCGGCCTCGAACGCGGCCGCGGCGGGATGGTCCAGGCCGCCCCGGCGCACCGGTACGGGACCGCGGTCCCCGTGCTCGGGGGCGTCCCCGAAGTCGAGGTCCGTCTCCAGCGCCCGGAGGAGCGGCAGCACCCGCTCGTAGGACCAGCGGCCGTCGCCCGCCGCGGCCGACCAGCGGTCGAAGTCCGCGCGCCGCGCCCGGACGAAGTAGCCGCCGTTGACGGTGGTCGACCCGCCGAGGAAGCGGCCCCGGGGCGCCATGTAGGGCATGCCGGGCGCGAGCACGGCGGGAAGCATCCGGACGGCGTCGCCCCCCTGCCGGGCGCCGGGCACGAGGCGGGCGTCCAGGAGGTCCGCCGGGAACTCCGCCGGGGCGCGCGGCACCGGCCCGGCCTCCACCACGACGACCCTGCGGCCGGGGTCCGCGCTGAGCCTCGCGGCCAGGGCGGCGCCGCTGCCGCCCGCCCCCACGACGAGCACGTCGGCACGCGGAATCATGACCGGACCCTATCTTTTGGCACTCGATGCCTTTAGTATCCCTGCCAAGTCGGACAAGGAGGCCAGGATGGACACCAACGCGCCGGAGAACCAGGTGGCGGACCAGGCGGACGACGCCGCCCGGGAAGTCGACGTCGCCGAGTCCCTGATCGAGGAGGTCTCGATCGACGGCATGTGCGGCGTCTACTAGCCGATGCAGGGCATCGACCTCGACCGCGCCTGGGACCTGCACCCGCAGGTCTCGGTGCGGCCCGAGCCCTTCGGCGCGCTGCTCTACCACTTCGGCACGCGCAAGCTGTCGTTCCTCAAGGACCGCCGGCTCCTCGACGTCGTCCGCTCCCTGGGCGACGCGCGGACCGCCCGGGACGCCTGCGCGGCGGCCGGCGTCCCGGAATCGGACCTGGCCCGGTACCGCGCGGCGCTCGGCACGCTCGTCCGGTCCTCGATGCTCGTCGAAAGGACCCCATGACCACCCCTGCGACGGCCGCCCCCGCCAAGGGGACGCGGCTGGTCGACCTGTTCGAGCGCGGACTCGACGCGCCGATCTGCCTGACCTGGGAACTCACCTACGCCTGCAACCTGTCGTGCGCGCACTGCCTGTCCAGCTCGGGGCGCCGCGACCCGCGCGAGCTGAGCACGGACGAGGCCAAGGCCGTCATCGACGAGCTGGAGGCCATGCAAGTCTTCTACGTCAACATCGGCGGCGGCGAGCCGACCGTGCGCCCCGACTTCTGGGAGCTGCTCGACTACGCCACCGCGCACCACGTGGGCGTGAAGTTCTCCACGAACGGCGTCCGGATCACCCCGGAGGCGGCGGCCAGGCTCGCCGCCAACGACTACGTCGACGTGCAGATCTCGCTGGACGGCGCCACCGCCGAGGTCAACGACGCGCTGCGCGGTCCCGGCTCCTACGACACCGCCGTCCGCGCGATGCGCAACCTCGCGGACGCCGGCATGAAGAACTTCAAGCTGTCTGTCGTGTGCACCCGGCACAACATCCCGCAGATGGACGCGTTCAAGGCGCTCGCCGACGAGTACGGCGCCCAGCTCCGGCTGACCCGGCTGCGCCCGTCCGGCCGCGGCGCCGACGTGTGGGACGAACTGCACCCCACCAGCGGTCAGCAGCGCGAGCTGTACGACTGGCTCGTCGCCCACGGCGACAGCGTCCTGACCGGTGACTCCTTCTTCCACCTGTCCGCCTACGGGGAGGCCCTGCCGGGCCTGAACATGTGCGGCGCGGGCCGGGTGGTGTGCCTCATCGACCCGGTCGGCGACGTGTACGCCTGCCCGTTCGCGATCCACGAGGAGTTCCTCGCGGGCAACACCCGGCAGCCGGGCGGTTTCACCCGCGTCTGGCGCGAGTCGGAGCTGTTCCGCGACCTCCGGCAGCCGCAGAACGGCGGCGCGTGCAGCTCCTGCGCCTTCTACGACACGTGCAAGGGCGGCTGCATGGCCGCCAAGTTCTTCACCGGGCTGCCGCTGGACGGCCCCGACCCCGAGTGCGTCCAGGGGCACGGCGAGAAGCTGCTCGCGGGCCGTCCCGAGGACCGCGCGGGGATTCCCCGGCCGTCCGCCGACCACTCGCACCGCACGGCGCCCGCCCGGAGGCGGCCGGTCCCGGTGCAGCTGATGAGCCGTCCCCCCGAACGCCCGCCGGTGAGCGCCTGCGAGGAGAACCCCCTCGCCGGCCTGAAGATCCCTTGATCCGCCCAAGCCAGGTTGAATCCACCGCAGGAGAGATCGCGACATGTTCAGGAACCCGTGGTTCGAGACCGTGGCCGAGGCCCAGCGGCGCGCCAAGCGGCGGCTGCCGTACATGGTCTACGGGGCCCTGGTCGCGGGCTCGGAGCGCGGCCGGACGGTCGACGACAACATCAAGGCGTTCGGCGAACTCGGCTTCGCGCCCCGCGTCGTCGGCCGGAGCGCCGCCGGTGACAGGGCGGAGCGCGACCTCTCCACCACCGTGATGGGCGTGGAGTCGTCGTTCCCGGTGCTCATCTCCCCCACCGGGGTCCAGGCCGTCCATCCCGACGGCGAGGTCGCCGTGGCGCGGGCCGCCGCCAACCGGGGCGTCATCATGGGCCTCAGCTCGTTCGCGAGCAAGCCCGTGGAGGAGGTCGCCGCCGCCAACCCGAACGTGTTCTTCCAGATGTACTGGAGCGGCGACCGCGACGCGATGGTGCGGCGCATGGAGCGCGCGAAGGCGGCGGGCGCCAAGGCGCTCATCGCCACGCTCGACTGGTCGTTCTCCCACGGCCGCGACTGGGGCAGCCCCACGATCCCGGAGAAGATCGACGCGAAGACGGTGGCGAAGCTGGCGCCGGGCGTCCTGCCCTACCCCGGCTGGCTGTGGCGCTTCGCGAAGTCGGGGCGGCTGCCCGACCTGACCACCCCCAACCTCAAGCCGCCGGACGGGCCCGCCCCCACCTTCTTCGGCGCCTACGGGGAGTGGATGCAGACGCCGCCGCCCACCTGGGAGGACCTGGCGTGGCTGCGCAAGGAGTGGGGCGGCCCGTTCATGCTCAAGGGCGTCACGCGGGTCGACGACGCGAAGCGGGCCGTCGACGCCGGGGTGACTGCGCTGTCGGTGTCGAACCACGGCGGCAACAACCTCGACACGACGCCCGCCACGATCCGCGTCCTGCCGTCCATCGCGGACGCGGTCGGCGACCAGGTCGAGGTGCTGCTCGACGGCGGCGTGCGGCGCGGCGGGGACGTCGCCAAGGCGCTCGCCCTGGGGGCGCGGGCCGTGCTCATCGGCCGCGCCTACCTGTGGGGCCTGGCCGCGAACGGGGAGGCCGGGGTGGAGAACGTCCTGGACATCCTGCGCAGCGGCCTCGACTCCGCCGTCCTCGGCCTGGGGCACGCCGGCGTCCGCGACCTGTCCCCGGACGACCTCGTCGTTCCGCGGGACTTCCGGCTCACGCTGGGCGGCGGGTCCGAGGGCTGACGTGGCGGGTGCCGGGGACGATGATCCCTGTCT
>NZ_SMKB01000193.1:0-13815 GCF_004348575.1 Actinomadura sp. 7K534 | reverse complement strand
CATCTGCGGCGGGCCGGGAGGCTGCTCGGTGTTCCGGTCGGCGGGCGGGTGCGCGGGTGGAAGGAGTTTGCCTGGGCGTTCGCGCACGTTGCCGTCGGGTTTCCGCTCGGGCTGGCCGCCCTGATCTGCCTGGGCAACATTCTGGTCGCCGCAGTGGCCTTGTCGTTGTGGTGGGCGTTTCCAGTTGAGGCGCGTCCTACGTTGTTCTCGGTCTTCGATGTCCGAGTGGACGATTGGGCGACTGCTCTGGTCGGGGGAGTCGTGCAGATCGCCGTCCTAGGGGCGGTGGCCTGGTGGGTGCTTCCGGTGCTGGCGCGAGTCCACGCGCGCATGTGCCTGGCGGTGCTCGCGCAGTCGGACAGCGAGCGGCGGCTCACCGAGCGGGTCGACGTCCTGACCAAGAGCCGGGTGGGCGTTGTCGACGCCCATGGTGCCGAGCTCCAGCGGATCGAACGTGATCTGCATGACGGGACGCAGGCGCGACTCGTGTCCATCGCCATGCAGCTGGGCATCGCCCGGGAGTCGCTGGCCGACGACCCGGAGACGGTGGCGACGCTGATCGAGCAGGCGCATGAGACGGCGGAGGAGGCGATGGCCGAGCTCCGGACGGTGCTCCAGACGATCTATCCGCCGATCCTCGCCGACCGCGGTCTCGGCGGGGCGCTGACGGCGCTGGCCGCCAAGTCGAGCGTGCCGGTCCACATCGAGCTCGCCGGCGTGGGGGCGCTTCCGGCGGCTGCGGAGGCGGTGGCCTACTACGTGGTCGCCGAGGCGTTGACGAACGTGACCAAGCACGCCGGCGCGACGCGGGCGTCCCTCCGGGTCGAGCGGGCAGGCGACGTGCTGTCCGTCGAGGTCGCGGACGACGGCAGGGGCGGCGCGGACGAGGGGCGCGGCACCGGGATCACCGGGATACGCCGGCGGGTCGCCGCCCTGGACGGCACCGTCCGCCTCGACAGCCCGCCGGGCGGCCCCACCACGCTCGCCGTCCGGATGCCGTGCGCACAGTGATCATTCGGGAGGTTCGGTGCGGGTCGTGATCGCCGAGGACAACGTCCTGCTGTCCAGCGGCCTGGAGCTGCTGCTGGAGAAGAAGGGCTGCCAGGTCGTGGCGGTCGTCGGTGACGGTGAGGCGTTCCTCGACGCCGTCGCCGAGCACAGCCCCGACATCGCCATCGTGGACGTGCGGTTGCCGCCGTCCTTCCGCGACGAGGGCATCCACGCCGCGCTGCGGGCCCGCCGCGAGCACGGAGCGCTGCCGATCCTGGTGCTGTCGCAGTACGTCGAGCGCGAGTACGCCGGCGAGCTCCTCTCCGACGGCCGCGGCGGCATCGGCTACCTCCTCAAGGACCGCATCGGCCGGGTGACCGAGTTCGTCGACGCCCTGCGCCGTGTCGCGTCCGGCGGCACCGCCATGGATCCCGAGGTCGTCGCCCAGCTCCTCACGCACCGTGCCGGCTCCCCGCTGGAGGCCCTCACGCCCCGCGAGACGGAGTCGCTCGCCCTCATGGCGCAGGGGCACGACAACGCCGCCATCGCCGAGCGGATGCGCATCTCCGGCAATGCCGTCCACAAGCACATCGGCAACATCTTCGCCAAGCTCGGCCTGGCACCGGACGACTCCGGCCACCGCCGCGTCCGGGCAGTCCTCGCCTACCTGGACGGCGCACCCCGACCGCCGGGCCCGGGGCCCGCAGCTCCGCACTGAGCACGCCCACACCAGCCGTCGCCCGTGGTCGGCGCCGCGCTACGGGCAAGCTATTCACTCAGTGTATGTATTGAGTGTATAGTGCTCCGCATGGCTACTCCGCTGGTGTTGCTCGCCTTGCTTGCCGAGGGGGCCAAGCATGGTTACGAGTTGAAGCGCGAGCATGACGAGCGGCTGCCCGGGGCCAAGCCGCTGCCGTACGGGCAGGTCTACTCGACGCTGCAGCGGCTTGAGCGGGACGGGTTCGTGGCCGTCGCCGGGGTCGTGCAGGAAGGCGGGCCCGAGCGCACGGTCTACGAGCTGACCCCGAAGGGCACCGGGAAGCTGCGGGCGTGGCTCGCCGAGACCGAACCGCCGCTGCCCTATGTCGGGGGCGCCCTGTTCGCCCGCGTGATCATGGCGCTGGTGGCCGGCGGCGACGCGCGTGCCGCGCTGGATCGGCAGCGCGCGGCTCACCTGGAGCGGATGCGGGAGCTGACCCGCGCCAAGACCGCCCCCGACGCGTCCGCCGCCGCGGTGCTGGCCGCGGATTTCGCACTGCTGCACCTGGACGCCGATCTGCGGTGGATGGAACTGGCCGTGCGCCGCCTGTCCGACCTGACCGAGGAGATGAACCGATGACACCACTGCTGCGAGCGCGTGATGTGAGCATGTCGTTCGGCCGGACACGGGCGCTGCGCGGCGCGTCGCTCACGATCGGCGCCGGGGAGGTCGTGGCGATCTCCGGTCCGAGCGGGTCGGGCAAGAGCACGCTTCTGCACTGCCTCGCCGGCATTCTCGTCCCCGATGACGGCGAGATCCGCTACGGCGAGACGCGCATCGACGAGCTGGACGAGGATTCCCGCACCCGCCTGCGGCGGGAGGCGTTCGGCATCGTCTTCCAGTTCGGCGGACTGGTGCCGGAGCTGACCGCCGTGGAGAACGTGGCCGTCTCGCTGATGTTCGGCGGGCTCGGGCGCGCGGAGGCGGCCGCGGCCGCGCTGGACTGGCTGGGCCGGCTCGGCGTGGACGACTGCGCGCCGCTGCGTCCCGGCGACCTGTCCGGCGGCCAGGCGCAGCGGGTCGCGATGGCGCGGGCGCTGGCCCACGGCCCCAAGGTCGTCTTCGCGGACGAGCCGACCGGCGCGCTCGACAGCGTCGCCGGGGAGGAGGTCCTCGGCCTGCTGCTCGGTACGGCCAGGGACCACGGCACCACCGTCGTCCTGGTCACCCACGACAACCGGATCGCCGCCTACGCCGACCGCGAGATCGTGGTCCGCGACGGCGCCGTGGCGGCGAGCCCGGTGGTGACCCGATGACCGGCGGCCGGACGCGCGACCTGTTCGCCGTCGCCGCAATGCTCGCCCGAGGCACCTCCCGCGGCGAGCGGAGGCGCCGGCGCCTGCTGGTGTCCGGTGCCGCGCTGGCCACGTTCTTCCTGCTCGGCGCGGCGAATCTGCTGCTGATACGGGGGACGACCCAGACCGAGTGGGCGGGGCTCGTGGCCGAGGAGGGGCTGCGGCCGGGCACCGCGCTGGCGCTGGCGCTGCTCGTCGTCCCCGTGCTGGCGCTGCTGCACCAGGTCGGCCGGGTCGCGCAGGCCGCGCAGGAGCGGCGGCTGGCGGCGCTGCGGCTGGCCGGTGCGACACCGCGCGACGTCCGGCTGCTCGGCGTGGCCGAGGCCCTCCGCGTCGGCACGGTCGGCGCGCTGATCGGGACCGTCGGCTACGTTGCCGGGCAGCAGGCGGCGATGGCCGCCCTCGGGGTGGGCGATACCGCTCGGTATGCGATCCCGCCGTGGCCGGTCCCGGCCGTCATGGCCCTGGTGGTGGCCGCCGCGGCGCTGGTCAGCCTGCGGGTGTCCCGCCACGTCGTCGTCTCGCCGCTGAGCGTCGCGCGGCGTGCGTCCCGTCCTGCGCCGTCCCCGTACACGATCCTCCCGCTCGCCCTTGGCCTGCCGATCGTCGTCGCGGGCGCCTTCATCGACGCTGCGTGGAACCTGTGGCTGATCGCGCTCGGCGCCGTCCTCGCGGTCGCCGGCATCGCGGCGGGCGCCGCCCGCGTGATCCTCGAATCGGCCCGCCTGGCCGGCCGCTGGGCCCGCACCCCCGAGACGCTCCTGGCGGCGCGCACACTGGAGGCCGACCCTCGCGCGGGAGGCCGGACCATGGCGGTCGTCGCCCTGGTCGTCTTCTTCGGCACGGCCACCGGTGTCGTCACGTGGGACGTGGTGCAGACCGGAGGGCTCTTCGACGATCCGGAGGACCGGTTCTGGCTCGTCAGCCTGGGCCTGACCTACGGGGCGCTGCTGTTCGCCCTGCTCGTGGCGGTCACGGCGCTGGTGGTGCACCGGGCGGAGGCCCTGCTGGAGGGCGGCCGGTCGATGGCGGCGCTGGCCGCGGCCGGAGCCCCGGTGGCGTCGCTGCGCCGGTCGACGCTGCGCCAGACGCTCATCGCGGCGACCCCGGTCTGCGCTATCGGCGCGCTGACCGCGCTGCTCGGCATGGCACCCGGCCTCTTCCTGACCCCGGACCTGCCGATGGTCGCCTGGACCGCCGGGCACGCCCTGTTCATGGTCGCGCTGGCGGTCGCGGCCGCGGCGGCGGTGACGGCCCTGTCGAACCGGCTCCTCACCCGGGCCGCCGCTCCGGCGAACCTCCGTGCCGAATGACCGGCGCGGTCAGCCGGGGAGGGCGTAGCGGCCGTCTTCGAGGGGGTCGACCAGTCCGTCCGCGATGAGGGCGTCGAGTGCGCGCTCGCGTTGGACGGCGTCCGACCAGACGACGTCGAGGGCCGGTTTCCCGACCGGCCCTTCGGCTTCGCGGAGGACGGCGAGGATGCGTCCCCGGCACTGCCGGTCGGTGCCCGCGTACGTCTGGCCGCGGCGCGGCGGCCCGTCGTAGGCGGGACGGCCCGCCAGCCGCCAGGCGCAGTGGTCGAACACCGGGCAGTCGACGCAGCGGGGCGTGCGGGCGGTGCAGACCAGCGCGCCCAGTTCCATGACCGCGACGGCCCAGCGGGCGGCGGTCAGGGGATCGAGGGGGAGGAGGCCTTCCGCGAGCCTCACCTCGGCCTTCGTCTGCGATTTCGGCGGGTACTCCTCGCCCGAGACGAGCCGGGCCAGGACGCGCCGGACGTTGGTGTCGAGGACGGCGTGCCGCTGCCCGAAAGCGAAGCTGGCGACGGCCGCGGCGGTGTAGGAGCCGATCCCGGGAAGCGCGAGGAGTTCGGCGTGCGAGGAGGGGACCTCGCCGCCGTGCCGCTCGGTGATGGCGCGGGCGCTCTCGTGCAGGCGCAGCGCGCGGCGGGGGTAGCCGAGCCGTCCCCAGGCGCGGACGGCCTCGCCCGATGGTTCGCCCGCGAGCGCGGCCGGCGTGGGCCAGCGCGTCATCCAGGTGTGCCAGACGGGCAGGACGCGGGACACCGGAGTCTGCTGCAGCATGATCTCGCTGACCAGGACGCCCCACGGGGTCGCGTCCGGTGCCCGCCAGGGGAGATCCCGGGCGTTCGCCTCGTACCAGTCGAGGATCGGGGCGGTGTAGGCGGAGTTCGGTTTCATGGCGCGTCGCCATTGTGGCACGCGGCGGGTCGTCCCCTCGTTCCGGATCGGCGATTGCATACTTAACGTATGGGGGCTGGCACAGGGCGTAGTGTTGATCAATACTGGCGGCGTCGTGCGCTCGCCTTGGCCGGAGTCGTCGGAAGCGTCGGGCTGCTGGCCTGGGCCTGCACCGGCGACGGAAACGAGCCGCCGGTCCATGACGCGAACGCGGTTGAGAGCACGAGCCCTCCGCCGCCGCCGACCGCCATGCCGACGGTCACCGTGACCGTGACCGCCAGCCCCGAGCCGAAACCGGTGAAGGACGGTGGCCCGTGCACCGACGGGGACCTCGTTTACACCATGTCGGCCCCCCAGGACACCTTCGCGGGCTCCGAGCGACCACAGTTCCGTGTCACGGTGGTCAACACGGGGAAAGGCTCGTGCACATTCGACACGGGTTCGCTGAACGTCCGCATTACCTCCGGCTCGGACGACATCTGGTCATCCACCGAATGCCGCCGGGGCGATTCATCGAAGAAGACCCTCAGACGCGGCATCCCGCACGTGGAAACCGTCACCTGGAACCGCGAACGCGGCTGCGACGGCGGAGACCCGGCCCGCCCCGGCACCTACGTGGCAGACCTCAAAGGAAAGAAGGCGAAGAAGCAGGTCTTCCACCTGCGCTGACCTGCGCCTATCCATTTTCAAGCCCCTGATCGCGTCCACCGGAGCGATGCAGCGATCGCGCGCAGTGAAGGCGTTCTAGCGCCTGACCGCCGAGGGCGATGCGAAGCTACACATAGCGTTCCAGAATTGAGGATTCGGCGAGGCGCGAGAGGCCCTCGCGGACGCTGCGGGCGCGGGATTCGCCGACTCCGCCGACGGCCTGGAGATCGTCTATGCTCGCCGCCAGCAGTTTCTGCAGGCCGCCGAAATGCTCGACGAGCCGCTCGACGACCATGCTCGGCAGGCGCGGGACCTTGGCGAGGAGCCGGAAGCCCTTGGGGCTGACGGGCAGGTCGAGGGCGTCCGGGCCGGCGAAGCCCATCACCTCGGCGACGGTGGACAGGTCGAGCAGCTCGTTGGCCGACAGCGTGTCCAGGTCCGAGAGGATCGCGGCGACGCCGCGGGTGCGGGTGTCGTCGGACGGGTAGTCGCGGACGATCAGCTCGCGGTCGACGTCGACGCCGGAGACGAGCTCGTCGAGCTGGAGGGACAGCAGCCGGCCGTCCGTGCCGAGCTCGACGACGTAGCCCTCGATCTCGTCCGCGATGCGGCGGACCATCTCCAGGCGCTGCACCACGGCGCTGACGTCCCGGACGGTGACGAGATCCTCGATCTCCAGCGCCGAGAGCGTGCCGGACACCTCGTCCAGGCGCAGCTTGTAGCGCTCGAGCGTGGCGAGGGCCTGGTTGGCCTTGGAGAGGATCGCCGCGGAGTCTTCGAGGACGTAGCGGATGCCGTCCAGGTACAGCGCGATGATGTGCATCGACTGGCTGACCGAGATGACCGGGTGGACGGTCTGGCGGGCGACGCGCTCCGCGGTGCGGTGGCGGGTACCCGACTCCTCGGTGGGGATGGTCGAGTCCGGCACGAGGTGGACCGCGGCGCGGACGATGCGGCTGTGGCTGCCGTCGAGGACGATCGCGCCGTCCATCTTGGCGAGCTCGCGCAGCCGGGTGGCGGAGAACTCGACGTCGAGCTCGAAGCCGCCCGAGCACAGTTCCTCGACCGTCTTGTCGTAGCCGAGCACGATCAGGCCGCCGGTGTGGCCCCGCAGGATCCGCTCCAGTCCGTCGCGGATCTGGGTGCCCGGGGCCACCGCGGCCAACGTGGCGCGGCGTCGTTCGTCATGACCCTTGTCGTGTGATGGCACCTGACCCCCGGAGGTCGCTGGACGGCGTCAGTTTACCGAGGAGGTTCGCGCACCGGTTCCTCCCCAGGTCGCAAGCATGCGTCGCTTGGCGTAATACTCTGGCGTGACCCAGGTTAGGGCGCCGTAAAGGACACCTGCAGCGCCTGCTTGAGGCTGTCGACCTCCATCACCTTCATGCCCTCGTAGCTGGTGAGCTGCGGGTCGGCGCGCTTCAGCGGCGATCCGTCGGCGAGTTCGAGGGAGCCGCGCGGGACCACGGCGTGCTTGAAGCCGAGCCGCGCCGCCTCGGCGAGCCGCCGCTGCACCCCGGGCACGACGCGGACCTCCCCGGCGAGGCCCACCTCCCCGAGCGCGATCAGGCTGGTGGACAGGGCCTGCTCGACGGACGCGCCCGCGACGGCCAGCGCGAGCGCGAGGTCGACGGACGTCTCGGTGAGCCGCACGCCGCCGACGGTCGAGACGTAGACGTCCTGCTCGTGCATGGAGATCTTGCACCGCTGGGCGAGGACGGCGAGGACCATCGCGACCCGCGAGGTCTCCAGCCCGGACGTGGCGCGCCGCGGCGCCGGCAGGTGCGATTTGGCGACGAGCGACTGCACCTCGGCGACGAGGGGGCGGCGCCCCTCCAGCGTGACGGTCACGCAGGTGCCGGGGACGGCCTCGTCGCGGCGGGTCAGGAACAGCCCGCTCGGGTCGGGCAGCCCGACGATGCCGACCTCGGACAGGTCGAAGCAGCCCAGCTCGTCGGTCGGCCCGTAGCGGTTCTTCACGGCGCGGATCATGCGCAGCCGCGAGTGCCGGTCGCCCTCGAAGTAGAGGACGACGTCGACGAGGTGCTCCAGGAGGCGCGGCCCGGCGATGGCGCCCTCCTTGGTGACGTGGCCGACGAGGACGACGGTGATGCCGCGCTCCTTGGCGACGCGGATGAGGTTGGCGGCGACCTCCCGGACCTGGGTGACGCCGCCGGGCGCGCCGTCCACCTCGGACGTGCCGATCGTCTGGATGGAGTCGACGACGAGCAGCTCCGGCTCAACGGCGTCGATGTGCCCGAGGATGGCGGACAGTTCCGACTCCGCCGCCAGGTACAGCCCGTCGGTGATCGCCCCCACGCGGTCGGCGCGCAGCCGCACCTGCTCCGCCGACTCCTCACCCGTCACGTACAGGACGTGCTTCGTCTCACCGGCGGAGCCCTGCGACTGCGTCGAGGCCAGCGCGGCGACCTCCAGCAGCAGCGTCGACTTGCCGATGCCCGGCTCGCCGGCCAGCAGCAGGACGGCGCCGGGGACGATGCCGCCGCCGAGCACCCGGTCGAGTTCGTCCAGGCCGGTGGGCTTCGACTGCGCCGACCGCACGTCCACCTGGCCGATCGGGCGCGCCGGCGTGCTGACCGGCCCGGCCGGCACGACCCGCGCCGGAGTGGCGGACGCCGCCTCGGCGACCGTCCCCCACGTCTGGCACTCGCCGCAGCGCCCGACCCATTTGGACGTCTGCCACCCGCACTCGGTGCACCGGTAGCTCGCCTTCGCGGTCTTAGCCTTAGCCATGCGCGGAAGCGTAGAGCCCCCCTGCGACATCCGGGGCTAGGCTCCGCGGGGCTCGGCCTCCGGGAGGCTGCCGGAAGACGCGGCTCGGGCGATGAGGTCGCCCAGGTGGTCGTTGACGATGCCGGGGCGTTCCATCATGGCCATGTGGCCCGCGGTCGGGACGATCTCCAGGCGGGAGTCGGGGACGCAGCCGGCGATCCGGAGGCTGTGCTCGACGGGGGTGAGGAGGTCGTTCTCGGCGCCGATGACGAGGTTGTCGGCGCCGGCGAGCGATGCGCAGTCGCTGATCACGTTCGTTGTGATCATGGAGTGCAGGTAGCCGGCGAAGGCGTCCATGCGGGTCTCGGCCATCATCTGCTCGGCGAACGCGACCGCGGCCGGGCTCGCGTCCGGGCCGAAGGCGATCTGGTCCTCGACGAGGATGGCGGAGCCGCGGCCCAGGTGGCGGACCTTCTCGACGGCGCCGGAGCCTGCGCCGAGGGCGGCGATGGCGCGCGGCATGACGCGGTGGCCGACGCGGGCGAGGAGGGCCGGCATGCCGAGGGTGACCTCGCCGAGGCCGGCGGACGACGTGCAGAGCAGCCCGGTGGCGACGATCTTGCGCCCGAACAGCTCGGGGTTCTCGTCGGCGTAGCGCATGATCGTGATGCCGCCCATGGAGTGGCCGACGAGGACGACCGGCGTCTCCGCGGGGACCGTGGCGTCGATCACGGCGGCGAGGTCGGCGGCCAGCCGGGAGACGGTGTAGCCGTCGCGGGCGCCGCCGTCGGAGCGGCCGTGGCCGCGGTGGTCCCAGAAGACGAGTCGGCCGAGGCCGCGCAGGGCCTTGCGCTGGAAGTGCCAGGAGTCCTGGGTGAGGGTCCAGCCGTGGCAGAACACGACGGCGAGGTCGGTGCGGTCCGCGCCGTCGATCTCGGCGTAGAGGCGGGTGCCGTCGTCGGCGCGGACGGCGACGGGGCGGCCGCGCAGCGACCCGAACGGCTCGCCCGCGTGCGGGTCGGGACGCAGTTGCAGGCGGCGCATGGCGCGGCGCTGCACGGCGAGCCCGGCACCGGCGCCGGCCGCGCCGACCGCCGTGACGGCGAGCAGGCCGCCGAGGCCCTTCAGGAGCGCGGCGCGGCCGCTCCGCGGCGGCTCGGCGGGGGCGACGCGGCTCGTCCTGGCGGCACGGCCCATGGTCCGTTCCTCCGTTCCGGCAATGACCGACCAGTCAGTAACTTCAGGGGCAACGCCACCACAAATTAACGGCATAGTCCACCTCAAGGGGAGTGTCCCGGCCGTCCTGTTCGAGCAGGCAGGCTTCGGCGAGGCCGGGCGGGAACTCGATGCCCAGCACGGCGGCCAGATCGTCCCGGCGCTCGAACGACCACCGGATCGTCAGCGGCTCCCTGTTGAAGCCGTGCCGCGTCCAGAAGCGCTCCACGGCCTCCGGGTCGTATTTCGGCAGGCTGCGCCGGAACCAGCGGCCGAACGTGGAGCGCGTGGCGTCGTTGTCGATGATGAAGATCGCTCCGCCGCGCCGGACGACCCGGGCGAGCTCGGCGAGGCCCGGTTCGCAGCCCGGCCCGAAGAAGTACGCCCAGCGGGCGTGGGCGACGTCGACCGAGGCGTCTGGGAGCGGCAGCGCCTGCGCCGCGCCCACCCGGACGGTGACGCCCGGCAGGTCGCGGACGCGGCGCGCGGCGGCGGACGCCAGCCCCGCGTGCGGCTCCACGCCGATCACCCGGTTCGCGTCCTCGGCGAAGAACGGCAGGTGGTAGCCGGTGCCGCAGCCGACGTCGAGGACGTCCGCCCCCTTCCACGGCCGGACGGCGCGCATCGCCTCGGCGAGGACGCCGTCCGGGTCGACGGCGCGGTTCTCCAACTCGTAGATTCGGGGGGAGTTCCAGATGTTGGGGCTCGGCACGGCGCCCCGGGCGATCTCGGCCACGGGACCAGAGGGTAGCCACCGCCACCCGCCGGCCGGTCAAGATCACGGAGAGCAATCGGTATCACGCGGGGCGAGGGTTTCATCACCGCCGCGGCCGCATAGGCTTTGCCTTGCGTACATCGCCCCTGCGAACATCACGAAGCGACCATTCCTGGCGAGGAAGCCTTGACTCCGCAGCACAACGGCGTCTATTCACCGGCCCTCCGCGTTCCGGACGCGCCGATCACGCTCTCGACCGCGTCGGTGTACCCGGAGAAGGTACCGAGCGCGTTCGAGATCGCCGCGCTGCTGGGCTACGACGGCATCGAGGTGATGGTCTCCACGGACGCCTCGTCGCAGGACCTGAACGTCCTGCGCCGGCTGTCGGACTACCACCAGATGCCCATCAAGTCGATCCACGCGCCCTGCCTGCTGCTCACGCAGCGGGTCTGGGGACGCGAGCCGTGGGGCAAGCTCGTCCGCTCCAAGGAGGTCGCGGAGGAACTGGGCGCGGAGGTCGTGGTCGTCCACCCGCCGTTCCGGTGGCAGCGCGACTACGCCAAGGAGTTCGTCGAGGGCCTCGCCCGCATGCAGGACGAGACGGACGTCCTGTTCGCCGTGGAGAACATGTTCCCGCTGAAGGCGCGCGGGGCCGAGGCGGGCATGTACCTGCCCGACTGGAACCCCGTCGACCAGGACTTCCCCTACGTCACCCTCGACCTGTCCCACACCGCCGTATCCGGCTCGGACCCCCTCGACATGGCCGGGAGCCTGGGTGACCGCCTGCGGCACATCCACCTGGCCGACGGCGTGGGCATCACCAACAAGGACGAGCACCTCGTCCCCGGCCGCGGGAACCAGCCGTGCGGCGTGTTGCTGGAGAACCTCGCCGAGGGCGGTTTCCGCGGGCACATCGTCCTGGAGGTCAACACGCGCCGCGCGTCCAGCCGCGTGGAGCGGATGGAGGACCTCGCCGAGGCACTGGCCTTCGCCCGCCTGCACCTTGCCGCCGCTCCCCACACCTGGGAGGTGACCTCGGCGGGAGAGATCACCCGCCGGGGTGTGCGGTGACCGACGCGGCGCGCCCACAAGAGGAAGCCGTGCAGCGGCGGGTGTCCCGGGGCCCCGGGCGCCGGCCCGGCCCCACCGAGACCCGCGAGAAGATCCTCGCCGAGGCGCGCGCCCTGTTCGCCGAGAAGGGGTACGACGGCGCCTCACTGCGCGCCATCGCCCGCGCCGCCGGGGTCGACCCCGCCCTCGTCCACCACTTCTTCGGCAACAAGGAGGGCGTGTTCGTCGAGGCGATGCGCTTCCCGGCCGACCCCGCCGTGGTGCTCCCGCGCATCCTGGGCTCCCCGAGGGAGCGGCTCGGGGAGACGATGGTCCGCGTCTTCCTGGAGATCTGGGGGGACGACGAGCGCCGCGCGCCGCTGCTGGCCATGCTGCGCTCGGCGATGACCAACGAGCGGGCGGCGGCACTGCTGCGCGAGTTCGTCACGGCCGCCCTGCTCGGACGCGCCAAGGAGGCGACCGACGCGCCTCCGCTGGGCATCCAGGCGGCCGTCGGCCAGATGATCGGCATCATGATCCTGCGCCATGTGGTGCGGATCGAGCCGCTGGCCTCCGCCTCCGAGGACGAGCTGGTCGAGCTGGTCGCTCCGACCCTCCAGCGCTACCTCGTGCCCTGATCCGGGAAGCCTCCTTTCCCCTTGCCCGACGCCCTTGACCGGGACCGGCGCGTCCGCATAATTTCAACACATGATGAGTTCTAGTCCGGCGGTGAGCGTGCGGGACCTGCGGGTCGTCCGCGGGGGCCGCGAGGTCCTGCACGGAATCACCTGCGACGTGCCGCGCGGCTCGGTCGTGGGACTGCTCGGCCCGAGCGGCTGCGGAAAGACCACACTGATGAGGGCGCTGGTCGGCGTGCAGATCGTCAAGGACGGCACGGTGACCGTCCTCGGCGAACCCGCCGGGTCGCCCGGCCTGCGGCGCCGCGTCGGGTACGCGACGCAGACGCCCGCCGTGTACGCCGACCTGACCGTCGCCGAGAACCTGCGCTACTTCGGCGCCGTCCTCGGCGCCCCCCGCACCGACGTGGACCGCGTCATCGACGAGGTGGGGCTCGGCACGAGCCGCGACCAGGTCGCCGCGACGCTGTCCGGCGGCCAGCTCAGCCGCGCCAACCTCGCCGTCGCGCTGCTGGGCACGCCCGAGGTCCTCGTCCTGGACGAGCCGACCGTGGGCCTCGACCCGGTGCTGCGCCAGGAGTTGTGGGAACTGTTCCGCGGACTCGCCGAACAGGGCCGCACGCTCGTCGTGTCCAGCCACGTCATGGACGAGGCGGGCCGCACCGACCGGCTCCTCCTCATGCGCGAGGGCCGGATCCTCGCCGACGGCACACCGGACGGCCTGCGCTCCCGCACCGGCACGTCCGATCTCGAGCAGGCGTTCCTCCACCTGATCGCCGAGAAGGCCGGGAGCCCGACATGAGCATCGCGATCACCCTCGCCACGATGCGCCGCATCCTGGCGCAGCTCAGGCACGACCACCGCACCCTCGCGCTGCTGATCGGCGTGCCGGCGCTGCTGATGATCCTGCTGCGCTACGTGTTCGACCAGCCGATGGTCTTCGACCGGATCGGGCCGATGCTGCTCGGCTTGTTCCCGTTCACCGTCATGTTCGTCGTGACCAGCGTCGCCACGCTCCGGGAGCGGACGAGCGGCACCCTGGAACGGCTGATGACGATGCCGCTCGGCAAGCTCGACCTCCTGCTCGGCTACGCCCTCGCCTTCGGGGTGATCGCGCTGGTCCAGGTGGGCGTCGTCCTGCTGATCTCGCTGACCTGGCTCGGCCTCGACCTGAGCGGCTCGCTCGGCTCCCTGGTCCTCGTCGCCGTCCTGGACGCGCTGCTCGGCATGTCCCTCGGCCTGTTCGCCAGCGCGTTCGCCCGGACGGAGTTCCAGGCCGTGCAGTTCATGCCCGCCTTCGTCCTGCCGCAGCTCCTGCTCTGCGGACTGATCATCCCGCGCGACGACATGGCCACCTGGCTGCAGGTGATCTCGGACGTCCTGCCGCTCTCCTACGCGGTCGAAGGCATGCAGGAGATCAGCACCCGCACGGACTTCACCGCCACCCTGGCCCTGGACGTGGCAGTAATAGCCGCCTTCACGGTCGTCGCCCTCCTCCTAGGCGCAGTAACCCTTCGCAGGAGAACTGCGTAGGCGACCCCTAGCGGAGGGGTTGGGTTTACATGGGGGG
>NZ_SMKB01000192.1:0-13818 GCF_004348575.1 Actinomadura sp. 7K534 | reverse complement strand
AGGTGTATAACAGACAGACCCCGCGCCGACCTGAACGCCTGCGATCGCGTCCGAAGGCTGCGAGGAATGTGATCGCGCAGCGAGCCCCTGGGCGAGCCGGAGCGATGCAGCGATCGCGCGCAGTGCCCGTTGAAGGGAAGGCCCTCTAGGGCCTGACCGCCGAGGGCAATGCAATGAACACTTCAGTCCATCTCGGAGAGGCGGGACGGGTCGAAGGAGATGGGGTAGGGGCGGTTCAGCGTGATCGTCTCGCCCGACCGGGCCTTCGCGGCCACCTCGTAGCGGCCGTCCCGCAACTCCAGCATGGTGACCGTCGGCCGGGGCTCCAGATCGATCAGCCAGTAGTGCGGGATGCCGGTCATGGCGTACTCCTCCACCTTGCGCACGCGGTCGATCTGCTCGTTGACGGTGCGGGGCGTGACGACCTCGGCGACGAGGAGGAGGTCCGGGCCGTAGTAGGTGCGGGTCTGGCGCTCCAGGGCGGCGCGGGCGACGTCGCGGCTCACGGCGAAGACGTCCGGCTTGCGGATGCCCGCGGGGGTGGTGACGTCCTGCGGGGCGCCGGCGACGTGGACGTCGGCGTCCGCCTGGCGGGCCGCGTCCTTGAGGACGACCTTGAGCTGGTCGGCCGCGTGGTCGTGCCACAGGTCGCCCGGCAGCTCGTGGAGCCAGCCGTCGGCGAGCTCGTAGCGGCGGCCCTCCTCGGGCAGCGCGTCCAGGTCGTACAGCGTGTACGGACCGTGCGCGCGGCCGAGCGTCGCGCCCATGGAACATCCCCCCTCACCTCGGCTTATCCGAATCTAGCGGACGGACCTCCGGCGGCGCGGCAGGCATGATCGCGCGTCGGGATGCGGACAATGTCTCGAAAGCCGAGGGGAGACAGGTTAAGATACATCTCGTTCTGCCCTTGACCCTCCGCCAGGTGGAGGGACGACCCTGCGGAGGCGGACCGCCCCGAAGGAGAGATGCGATGAGCGTCGAGCAGCAACCCCTGACCGTTCCCGCGCTGCGCGCCTCGGACCGCGACCGCGACGAGATGCTCGTCCGGCTGCACGACGCCTTCGCCGAGGGCCGCCTGACCGAGGCCGAACTCGACGAGCGCATCGACCTGACCCTCGCGGCGCGCACCCACACCGAACTCGGGGCCGTGGCCGCCGACCTGCCCACCGGGCCCGGCCCGGCGGACGCGCGGTGCGCCGGTCCGGCCGGCCGGTTCCAGGTCGCCTACAAGAACTCCGTAACGCGCGCCGGGCGCTGGCGGCTGCCCGAGCGGTTCACCACCGTCGTCTACAAGGGCACGGCGCTGCTCGACCTGCGCTCCGCCGAGCTGGAGGGGCCCGTCACCGTGCTGCGGGTGCCGGCCTACAAGTCGACGGTGGAGATCATCATGCCCCCGGGTGTCCGCGTGGAGACGGACGGTATGGGCATCTCCGCGGAGGTGCACGGCGCCCCGCCCGCGGGGGCACCTGTCGTACATGTCAGGGGTTATGCCTACAAGGGAACGATCGAGGCGAAAGATCGGCTACGACGCTCCTGAAGTGATAGAACGCTCCCGCGGCCCCATAGGCCGCCGTTCACGCGGATGTCCGTACAGACGGTGGCGTGGCGCGATTTGATGGGGGTCCGACAGGACCGTGAAGGAGCGCGTGTGACGGCGAGTACCCCGGAGCAGGACGAGGCCCGGCGGACGGCCGAGCAGGAGGCGGGCGGCTCCCGCCAGGTCCGCCGGCGGCTGACGTTCGGCGTCGCCGGCGACCTCGCCGACATGCCGGCCACGCTGTCCCCCTGGCAGCGCGCGTTCGAGGCCTGGCGCGCCGCCGGGCTGAAGTGGGGGCACGGCGCCCCGCCCCGCCGGGAGCAGCCGGCCGAGGCCGTGGAGACGGCCCCCGCGGCGAAGAAGTCCGGTGCGAAGAAGGCGAAGCAGAAGGCCGCCGCGAAGCCCGCTCCGAAGAAGCCCGCTCCGAAGAAGCCCGCTCCGAAGAAGCCCGCGGCCGAGAAGGCCGCTCCGGAGAAGCCCGCCGGCAAGAAGGACGCCGGCAAGAAGAGCGATGGGCAGAAGGGCGCGGGCAAGAAGGCCGCGCTCGACCCCGCGGACGTGCTGGTGGCCGGGCCCGGCCTGGCGGCCGCGCGGAAGGGGGCCGCGCCGCGGCGGCTGCGCTCGCGGCTGGCGGTCGCGACCGGGCTCGTAGTGGTCGCGGGCGGTGCCATCTTCACGGTCACGCAGGGGGAGAGCGGCTCGGACGAGCCCGGCGTCCCGGCGCCGGTGGCGGCGGACGCGCTGTTCGCGCCCGACCCCGCCGCCGAGACCGACGGGCTCGTCCAGGAACTCAGCGCCGTCACCTCCGCGGGCGGGACGCTCGTCGCCGTGGGCACCGAGGGCGACGGCGCCCCGGGGCGGGAGCGGAGCCGGTTCCTCTACTCCGTCGACGCCGGGCGGACGTGGTCGCTGGCGCGGCTGCGCTCCGCCGGCGGGCCGGTCGCCCCCGCCGGCGACAGCCCGGACATGGTCACCGCCGGAGACCGCGGGTGGGTGGCGCTCGGCCGCTCGTCCGGCGGCGGCACGGTGGCGTGGACGAGCGAGAACGCGCAGACCTGGACCAGGCACGACCTCGGCGCCGTGTTCAAGCCGTCCGACGACGTGCGCGGCGTCGCCCGCACCGCGACCGGGTTCGTCGCCGTGGGCGGCGCCGACGACCGCGCCGTCGCCTGGATCTCACCGGACGGCAGCAGGTGGCAGCGGATCGAGGGCATCGAGGGGATCAGCGGCTTCGACGGCGTGGCGTCGTCCGGGAGCGTCCTCGTGAGCCACGGCACCTACCCCCGGAAGGTCACCGTGAAGCGGGGCCGGCGGAAGGTCACGCGCACCGTCCCGAGCCACGGCGCGTGGCGGTCCACGGACGGCGGGCGGACGTGGGCCCGGGTGAACATCCCGCAGAGCCACGGCTCCTACGGGCCGACGAAGGGCCTCGCCTTCGGCCCCGGCGGGTTCGCGACCGTCCGGGAGGGCAGGCACACGTCCGGCCGGAAGAACAAGCGCAGGACGACGCGGTTCGGGCTTCTGTTCACCTCGGCGGACGGCCGTGAGTGGCGGGCCGTGAGCCGGTTCAGGGGCGCCGGGATCGAGCGGTTCGGCGGGACGCCGGACGGCCTGGCGGTCCTCGTGCGGGGCGCGGACGGCGCGTCCCAGATCCTGCGCACCGACGACGGGCGCACCTGGAAGCAGGGCGGCACCGTGGCCGGGCCCGTGGAGAGCAGCGGGCTGACGGTCGCCTCGGGCGGCGCGATCGCGGTCTCCGGGAGCAAGGGCGACGACGCCTACCTGCACGGTGTGGACCTGCGCACCGTGCCGGGCGCCGTGCGCCCTGAACGCGCCGTACGGTCCCTGGCGGGGACCCCCGGCCGCTCGGTCGCGGTGGGCAGCAGCAACGGCGCGGCGGCGATCTGGACGTCCCCGGACGGCGGCGCGTGGCAGCGCGCCCGGTTCCCCGGCACCGGCGGGTCGCTCTCGGACGTCGTCGAGGGCGCCGCGGGATGGCTCGCGGTGGGCCGCACGTCCGGCGACGCCCCGGCCCCGGTGGCGATGACGTCGCAGGACGGGGTCGCCTGGGAGAAGGCCGCGTTCCCCGCCGGCCCGGCGCCCGTGGCCGCCGCGACCGGCCACGCCGGCTACGTCGCCGCGGCGTCGGGCGCGATCTGGCGCTCGGCCGACCTCAAGGCGTGGCAGCGCACCGGGGTCGACGGCGCCCCGTCCGACGTGACGGCCACCGCCGGGAAGTACGTGGCGGTCGGCGGCAAGGGGCGCGCACCGGCCGTCTGGACGTCCCCGGACGGTGCGAAGTGGACGGCCGCCGAACTGCCGGGCGGTCTCGCCAGCGGGCCGCTCACGGCCGTCGCCGCCCACGGCGACGTACTGGTGGCGACCGGCACGGACGGCGCCCCGCTGGTCTCCGCCGACGGCGGGACGACCTGGGCCCCGCACGGCCTCGGCGGCGACCTCAACGCCACCGCGATCACCGCGACGCCGCGCGGCTTCGTCGTGGCCGCGAGCACGTCGCGCCGGGACGCGGAGATCCTGGCGTCCGCGGACGGCGTCGCGTGGCGCCGCCTCCGGGTCCCCGGCCTGGCGGGCGCGGGCGAGCAGCGGCTCACCGCCCTGACCACCGCGGGTTCGTCCGTGCTGGCCACCGGCGTCGCCGCGGACGCGCACACCGAGACCCCCCTCCTGTGGAAGGCCCCGGTGCCGGAGTAGGGGGAGGGGGCGTCAGCCGTTGCAGCCGCAGGAGCAGCCCTTCGGGCACGAGCATCCGCCGCCATGTCCGCAACTGCAGTTCTTCGTCGTCATGGGCGGAACGTAACGCCGCCGCGCCGCGCGGTCCATGACCGCGGGCGCGAGGTGCATCTGTCGTGGAGGACACGGGCCGTCCCTCGGCGGGGGCTCGGGACGGCCCGTGGCCCGGACCGGGGGTCAGAAGTCGATGTGGAAGTCGACGCCGAGCAGGACGAGGACCCACAGGAAGATGGCCAGCAGCGCGCTGATGACCCGTTCGATCAGGCTCTCGTTGATGTAGCCGCGGTCCCAGGCGACGAACACGCCGATGATGAGGTAGATGAGGCCGACCAGGCTGATGTGCGGCCGGTAGCGGTACGCCATGTAGGGCGTCTCCTCCCGGGTGGGGGTCTGACGATCGACGTGTCCCCCGCGGCCGCCAGGAAAAACACCGGCGGTATTCAGGACCGTCCTTTGACGATCTTTTTGGCACCTCCCAAATTAGGGAGCGCTACTCTCCGGCAGGGCGATGCGGACGATCGTGGGATCGCGCCCCTCGTCCCGGTCGGCGAACTCGGCGCTGCGGTGCACCACGTCGAACTCGTGCCTGTGGCGCCGCAGCGCCGGGCTGAGCAGGATGTGGTCGAGGACCTCCGAGTTGCCGCCGGACACCGCCGTGTAGCGGTCGCCGGCGGGCAGGCGCGCCGGGAGGTCGGTGAGGCCGGTGCGCTCGACGAGGGTGTTGACCGGGATGGATTCCTCGCCGTCGTTGAGCTCGCCCGTGACGATGACGCGGGCGTTCGCGTCCACCCTCCGGACCGACCGCACGAAGTCGGCCACCACGCGGGCCTGGGCGTCGCGGCGCCACCGGCTGGGCCGCTCCGGCGGCTGGTTCCGGCCGAACAGCGGCTCGTCGTCGTCCGTCCGCGGGAACCACTGGTTCGCGATCACGATGATGCGGTGGCCCTGCCAGGTGAGCTCCCCGGCGACGGGCTTGCGGGTCCGGGACCACGCGGCGTCGCCGGGCGTGATCCGGCCGGGGCTCAGCGTCAGCCCGGCCGTCCCGCCGCGCCGCACTGCCCGGACGGGCGTCACGGCCGGGTCGGGGCCCTCGGGCGGCCCGTCCGGGAGCGGGTCGGTGAGCACCGGGCGGTCGACGAACGCCAGCCCCCGGTCGGCGCGGAACAGGAAGCCCGTCCGCCGGTTGTCGCCCGCCGCGCCGCCGTCGGCGTTGTCGCGCGGCGTGACCGACCGCCAGTCGTAGGCGGGCCCGCCCGCCATGCTGATCGCGGTGACGAGCTGGGCGACGGTCTGGTCGGCGGCGACGATGCCGTCGTCGTCCGGGCCGCTGTTGTCGCCGAGCTCGGTGACCGCGATGAGGTCGGGGGAGCGCAGCCCCGTGACGATGTCGGCGGCGAGGGCGGTGAACCGCGCGGGCGGCGAGCCGGGGTGCAGGCCGTCCAGCCGGGCGGTGGCGACGGCGAGTTCGCCGTCCCGCTGCGGGCGGGTGGTCTCGCGGGCGAGCCCGCCCGGTTCGCGCCGCGGCTGCGCGGTGAGCAGCAGGTGGTAGGCGCCGAACCCGTAGTCGAGCACGCCGTGGTTCGCGCCGGGGAGCCGGTCGCCGACGTGCATGGCGGGCAGCGGGGCGAGGGCGTCGTCGAGGATGATCCGCTCGGGGTTGGCGTCGCCGCCGCCGAACCGGCTGCCGTCCCGGAGCAGGATGCCGCCGCGCTTCGTCCGCGGCCCGGCACCGGCGCCGCCGGCGGCCAGCACGGGGATCTCGCCGTGCCGGGACGGGCCGACCGCGACGGCGTCGCGGATCTCGATCCGCATCCCTTCGAGGGACTCGTAGAAGTCGATGCCGTCGCGCCGGGGGTCGAACCCGCCGCCCCTCTCCACGTCGCCGCTCCGGCGGTCGACCACCCGCGTGGGCGGGCGGCGGCCCCCCGGGCCGACCACGACCGGCGGCGGCAGCGGGTTGCCGCGCGACTCGACGGCGGTCTCGGTCGCGCCGATCTCCGTGCGGGTGAGGCCCGCGGACGAGGCGCCGCCGGGACGGTACTCGGCGACCTTCCCGGCCACCCGGACGGCGTCGCCGACCGCCACGTCCGGCCGGGTCCGGGTGAAGACGAACACGCCCTCGGACGTGCCGTGGTCGCGGTCGGGCCGCGGGTCCTGCATCCAGAAGCCGTTGCCGGTCAGCGCGGTCACGACGCCGGGGACCCGGGCGACCGCGGAACCGTTCAGCGGGGAGATGTGCGCGGCGCCCTGCACGTCCCGGATCCGGACGGCGGGGGCCGCCGCGTGCGCCGCGGGGGGCGCGGCCAGCGGGGCGGCGAGAACGGCCGCGGCCAGGGCCCTCCGGAGACCGTGCACCACCCGCGCTCCATGATCGTTAGGGAGTTTCCGATCGGACGACAAGGATGATACGCGTGCCGCGGAGCGCGCCGTGACGCCCGCCGGGCAAGGGCCCGCGGGCGTTCCGGGCCGGCGACCGGGCTACTCCTCCAGGGTGAGCGCGGCCTTCGGGCACGACCGGACCGCGTGCCGTACGCGGTCCTGCTCCTCCGCCGGGACGTCGGGCTTGAGGATCAGCAGCTCGTCCTCGTCGCTGAGGTCGAAGACCTCGGGGGCGAGCCCGACGCACACGGCGTTCGCCTCGCACACCAAGGGGTCGACTCGTACTCGCATGGCCTTCTCCGTTTCCAACGCGGGCGTTCACGCCAACGTACCGAACGTGGTTCGGGTTGCCGCGCCCACCCCGAAAGTAGAACACGTTCCAGTCTGCGGGAGCAAGGTCCCGTCTCATTGTGGACGATCTCGGGATAAGGTGCGCGGACGGAGGAATCGATGACTCATGGCAAGGCGTCCGCCGGCCCGGAAACGACCGGCGGGACGGCCCCCGCGATGCCCGCGGAACTGCTGCGGGCCGCGCGCAACGCGAAGGGCTTCATGCCGGACGCCGAGGGCCTCGCGCTGTACGAGACCGCCCTCGACTACGGGAGGCGGCTGACCGCCACCGGCCCGCTGCTGGAGGTGGGCACCTATTGCGGCAAGTCCGCCGTCTACCTGGGGGCCGCGGCCAAGGCGGCAGGCACGATCGTGGTCACCGTGGACCACCACCACGGCTCGGAGGAGAACCAGGCGGGCTGGGAGTACCACGACCCGTCCCTCGTAGACCCGAGCACAGGGCGGATGGACACGCTCCCCACGTTCCGGAAGACGATCGCGTCCGCGGGCCTTGAGGACGAGGTCGTCGCCGTCGTGGGCCAGTCCCGCACGGTGTCGGCCCTCTGGCAGACCCCCTTGGCGATGCTGTTCATCGACGGCGGCCACGCCGAGGAGCACGCGCAAGCCGACTACGAAGGCTGGGCGCCGCACGTCACCGTCGGCGGGGCCCTCGCGATCCACGACGTCTTCCCCGACCCCAAGGACGGCGGCCAGGCCCCGTACCACCTCTACCTGCGGGCCTTGGAGAGCGGAGCGTTCGAGGAGCGCCGCACCGAGGGCTCCCTGCGCGTCCTGGAACGCGTCAACGACACCGACCCGCTGCGCTGACCTGCGGGCGTGTCGTTGTCATCCGGCTTGCCGGAACAACGACACGCCGCAAGTCGAGCGGGATCGCGGTCAGAGGTTCGTGCGCACCGGGTTGGCCACCGAGACCAGGGCGCAGCCGCACGCCAGCGGGTCGGACGCCTCGGACGGGCCCAGCGGGCGTCCCGCGACCTCCTTGAACAGCCGGGCGCCCGGGGAGGCGTCCGCCAGCGCGTCCGCCGCGAGGATCACCGCGGCGGCCGTGTAGGTGGAGCGGTCCCCGGGGAAGTGCCGGCGGTTCTCGAACTGCCAGCCCGTCCAGTACGAGCCGTCCTCGTGCCGCAGGTGCTGGATCGTCGCGAACAGCTCCAGCGCCCGGTCGCGGTCGCCCGCCGCGTCCAGCGCCAGCACAAGCTCGCACGTCTCCGCCGCCGTCACCCACGGCTGGTCGGACACGCACCGGCAGCCGAGGCCCGGCACGACGAACGTGTCCCAGCCCTCGTCGAACCGGCGCGCCGCGTCCTCGCCGCGGACGGGCCCGCCCAGCACCGGGTAGTACCAGTCCATCGACCAGCGGCTCTTGTCGGCGAACGCCTCCGGGTGCGCGGCCACCACGTGCCCGAGCTGGTCGGCGGCCAGCTCCCACTCCGGCTGGTGCTCGCCGAGGTGCTCGGCCAGCGCGACCGCGCAGCGCAGCGACTGGTGGATCGACGAGCAGCCGGTCAGCAGCGCGTGGTCGGACGCCTCGCCGTTCTCGTGCCGCAGCCAGATGATCTCCCCGCGCCGGGTCTGCAGGCCGAGCGTGAACTCGACCGCCCGCCGGACCGCGGGCCACATCCGGTGCGCGAACTCCTCGTCCCCGGTCATCAGCAGCTCGTGCCACACGCCCACCGCGAGGTAGGCGGCGTGGTTGGACTCGCCGCCCGGCTCGGTGACCTCGCCCAGCACCCACTTGGCGGGCCACGACCCGTCCGGCCGCTGCACGCCGCGCAGCCACTCGTACGCCCGCCCGGCCTCCGCGCCGAGCCCGGCGACGCGCAGCGCCATCGCGGCCTCGACGTGGTTCCAGGCGTCCACGTGGCCGGGGACGCCGTTCGTCGGCGAGAACCACGGGATCGCGCCGGACTTCTCCTGCTGCGCGGCGATGCTGCGGGCGGTCGCGAGGACGTCGTCCGCGGACAGCACCCCGGCCACCGAGGGCGGGCCCGTCTCAGACCGCATCCGCGGTCTCCTTGGCCGGGGCCGCGGGCGAGCCGGGCGCCGCGGGCTTGCCCAGGTAGACGACCACGCTCTTGCCGATCAGCGGGTTCAGCGCGCGCTCGGCCAGCCGGGTCGCGAGCGGCCGCTTCATGATGTCCCACACCAGGATCTGGTGGTAGCCCTTGGCGAGGGGGTTGCCGTCGTTGTTCACCCCCACCGCGCACTTGATCCACCAGTACGGCGCGTGCAGCCCGTGCGCGTGGTGGTGGCCGCCGACCTTGAAGCCGACCGACTTGAGCTTGGCCTCCAGCTCGGCGCGGGTGTAGATCCGCACGTGCCCGCCGGGCGCGGTGTGGTAGTCCTCCGACAGCGCCCAGCAGACCCGCTCGGGCAGCCAGCTCGGCACGGTCACGGCCAGCTTCCCGCCGGGCCGCAGGACGCGCAGCAGCTCCCGCATCGCGCGCATGTCGTCGGGGATGTGCTCCAGCACCTCCGACGCGACGATCGCGTCGAAGTGGTCGTCGGGGAACGGCAGGTCGAGCGCGTCACCCTGCACGGTCTCTGCGGTCGCGTCCTCGGGCACCTCGCCGTCGAGGCGCATGGCCCCGAACATCTTCTCGACACCGGACAGCTCCTCGGCGTCCTGGTCGAAGGCCACGACGTGCGCACCCCGGCGGTACAGCTCGAAGGCGTGCCGTCCGGCGCCGCATCCCATGTCGAGGACGCGGTCTCCGGGGGTGACGCGGAACCGCTGGAAATCCACGGTCAGCAGGGTCGTGCTCCTTTCGTACAGGGAAACGCCCGGAGGGACGTCCCTCAGCCCTTGCCCTTGCCCGCGGCGAGCCGCAGGTAGTTCTGCTGGGTGATGGCGGCCCGGTAGTGCTCGACCGTGGCCTTCGCCACGGCCGGCCAGGCGAAGCGCTCCTGGACGCGGGCCAGTCCCGCCTCGCCGACGCGTGCGCGCTCCGCCGCGGAGTCGTGCAGCCGGTGCAGGGTCGCGGCCAGCTCCTCCACGTCCCCGGGCTCGACGAGGACGCCGCCGTCGCCGACCACCTCGGGCAGCGCGCCGGCGCGGCTGGCGACCAGCGGCGTCCCGGACGCCATGTGCTCCACGGCCGGCAGCGAGAAGCCCTCGTAGCGGGACGGCACGACGGCGATCTCCGCGGACGCGAGCAGCTCGCCCAGCTCGTCGTCGCTGATCCCGCTGACGAACCGGACGCGGTCGCCGAGGGCCAGGTCCCGCACGAGCTTGTCGGTCGGGCCGTCCTTCTTCGGCTTGGACACGACGATGACGTGCACGTCGCGCTCGGTGGCGAGCTTGGCGACGGCGCGCAGCAGCACGTCCACGCCCTTGATCGGGGCGTCCGCGCTGGCCATCGCGACGATGCGGCCGGGGACGCGCTCGCCGCGCGGGTGGAAGATCCGGGTGTCGACGCCGAGGGGCAGGATGTCGATGTCGCGCGGGTCGACCCGGAAGTCCTTGACGATGTCGACCTTGGACGACTCGGAGACCGTCAGCACCGGGCCGATCCGCCGCGACACCTGCGCCTGCATGGACACGAACCCGTACCAGCGGCGCTTGCCGAGCTTCTGCTTGATGCCGCGCGCGGCCTCCAGCTCGATCCGCCGGTCGACGCTGATCGGGTGGTGGATGCTCGTGACCAGCGGCAGCCCGAGCCGGGCGATGCCGAGGTTGCCGAGGCCGAGGACCTGGTTGTCGTGCACGATGTCGAAGTCGCGGCGGCGCCGGCTCAGCAGCCGCAGCGCGCGGAGGCTGAAGGTCAGCGGCTCGGGGAAGCCGCCGGTCTTCATGTGCGCGAACTCCAGCACGTCCACCCAGTCGCGGAACTCGCCGAGGGCCGGGATGCGGAACGGGTCCTCGTCCCGGTACAGGTCCAGGCTGGGGACCTCGGTGAGGACGATCTCCTCCCGGTCCAGCTCCGGATAAGGCTGGCCGGAGAGCACCTCGACCCGGTGCCCGAGGTCGGCCAGTTCCCGGCTCAGATGCCGGAGGTAGACGCCTTGCCCGCCGCAGTGCGGCTTGCTCCGGTACGAGAGCAGGGCGATCCGCAACGAACCGTCCGGGCCGGAAGCACCGCCCGGCTCGCCTGCCTCACCCACGCCATCCCCTGCCCACGCACCACTCCCGTCAGTCGGTACCCGCCACTCAGGGGGACGCCGGCCGCACGCGCACCGGCATCTCCTTGATGCCGTTGATGAAACTAGACCTTAGCCTCCGAACGTTACCGTTGAGTTCAATATTGGGCACGGCGTCCAAAAGTGTTTCGAAGAGCACACTGAGCTCGAGTCGGGCAAGGTGCGAGCCGAGGCAGAAATGCGGCCCGCCTCCGCCGAAGCCCAGGTGCGGGTTGGGGTCGCGGCCGACGTCGAACGCGTCCGGGGCGGCGAACACCGCCTCGTCGCGGTTCGCGGACGAGTAGAACACCACGACCTTGTCGCCCTCGGCGATTTTGCGGCCGCGCAGTTCGGTGTCCCGGGCGGCCGTCCGCTTGAAAAGGTTGACGGGGGTGACCCAGCGGACGATCTCGTCCGCCGCCGTCCGGACGAGGGAGCGGTCGGCCCGCAGCCGCTCCCACTGCTCCGGATGCTCCAGCAGCGCCAGCATCCCGCCGCTCGCCGCGTTGCGGGTCGTCTCGTTGCCCGCGACCGACAGCAGCATCACGAACAGCTCGAACTCGTCGCCGCTCAGCACCTGCCCGTCGGCGTCCGGCTGCAGCAGCTTGGTGACGATGTCCTCGCGGGGGTTCTCCCGCCGGTCGGCGGCCAGGACGTTCGCGTACGCGTACAGCTCGGTCGCGGCGGCCTGGCCCTCCTCCGGCGTCCGCTGGAAGTCCGGGTCGTCCCCGCCGATCAGCGTGTTCGACCAGTGGAAGATCTTCTCCCGGTCCTCCGGCGGGGCGCCGAGCAGCTCGCAGATCACGTACAGCGGGAGCGGGGCCGCCAGGTCCCGGACGAAGTCGGCCTCCGCGCCCCGGTCGAGGGTCTCGGCGACCAGGCCCCGGCAGATCTCCCTGACGTGCTCCTCCAGCACCGCGATGGCGCGCGGGGTGAAGCCCCGGTTGACGATGCTCCGCTTCCGCGAGTGCTCGGGCGGGTCCTGGTTGAGCATCATCATCCGCTGCAGGTGGAGGGCCTCCTCCTCCGGCTCCTCGAACAGCGCCAGCCGCCGCCACGAGGAGAACAGCTCGGGGTGCCGCGACACGTGCACCACGTCCTCGTGCCGCGTCACCGCCCAGAACGGTGGGTGGCCCCGGTCCGGGTCGCCGTGGTGGCGGTGCACCGGGTCGTGCTCGCGCAGCCAGGCGAGCTGCCCGTACGGGACGCCTCCGTGCTCGTACGGAGCGGGGTCGACCAGCTCGATGTCGGGGGTGACGCTCACGGGAACCTCCTCGGGTCAGGACGGGCTGAAGCGCACCGGCAGCTCCTTCAGCCCGTTGACGAAGTTCGACCGCAGCCGGCGGGGTTCGCCGGCCGGCCGGATATCGGGCATCCGGTCCAGGATCGTCTCGAAGATGATCTTCAGGTTCATCCTGGCCAGATGGGTGCCGAGGCAGAAGTGCGGCCCGCCGCCCCCGAACCCGATGTGCGGGTTGGGGTCGCGGCCCACGTCGAACTTGAACGGGTCGTCGAACACCCGCTCGTCCCGGTTGGCGGACCCGTAGAACAGCACGACCTTGTCGCCCGCCTTGATCTGCTTGCCGCCCAGCTCGACGTCGGTGAGGGCGGTCCGGCGGAACTGGTTGATCGGGCTCACCCAGCGGACGATCTCCTCCACCGCCGTGGGCAGCAGGCTCCGGTCCGCCTTGAGCCGCTCCCACTGGTCGGGGCGCTCGAAGAACGCCTGCATGCCGCCCGCCGTTGCCGTCCGCGTCGTCTCGTTCCCGGCGATGGACAGCATGATCACGAAGAGCTGGAACTCCTCGTCGGTGATGCGGGAGCCGTCCGCGTCCGGCGTGAGCAGCTTGGTCACGATGTCGTCGCGCGGCGTCGAGGCCCGGCTGCTCGCCAGCTCCCCGGCCCAGCCGGCGAACTCGGCCGCGCACAGCTGCGACTCCGTCCGGTCCCCGATGTAGTCGGGGTCGTTGAACGCCACCAGCTTGTTGGACCAGTGGAAGATCTTCTTCCGGTCCTCCAGCGGTGCGCCGAGCAGCTCGCAGATCGTGTAGAGCGGCAGCGGCGCGGCGAAGTACTCCACGAAGTCACACTCGCCCAAAGGCGCCGCCTCGTCTATGAGCCGGTGGCAGATTTCCCGGATGTGGTCCTGCAGCCGGCCGATCATGCGCGGGGTGAACCCCTTGTTCACCATGGCCCGCAGCCGGGTGTGGTCCGGCGGGTCCTGGAACAGCATCATCTGCCCGTACAGGGCGATGTCGTCGTCGGTGAACTCCTCGAACATCGACGTCCGCTCGCGGGACGAGAACGGATCCGCCCGGCGCGACACCTGCACGACGTCCTCGTGCCGCGTCACCGCCCAGAACCCCGGCACGCCCTCGTTCGGGTCCTGGTGCCAGTGGACGGGGTCGTTGTCGCGCAGCCACGCGAACTGCTGGTGCGGTATCCCCCCGCGCTCGTAGACGCCGGGGTCGATGATGTCGATCTCGGGTGCGCGGAACGGCCGGGTGGCCGAGGCGATGGACGTCTCAAGTGCCATGCGGAAGACCCTTCGTCCGGGGCGGGAACTCGAGGCCACGAGACCCTGAAACTGAGCGCTTGCTTGGCCACAGATCTAGAACACGTTCTAACATGAGACTCCAGTCTCATCAACCCCCGATCCCACCCAGTGACCACCCCTCCAC
>NZ_SMKB01000191.1:0-14019 GCF_004348575.1 Actinomadura sp. 7K534 | reverse complement strand
GGTGGGTGGTGAGGGTCGCGCCGGGCCAGGACGCCCGGACGGTCTTCTCGACTATTCCAGGCGGGATGGTGCCGGGGACCCAGATGTGGAAGCGGACGCCGTTGTGGTCGGCGCGGTACTCAAACGCCAGGTGCGGCTGCCCGAAGACGAGCCGTTTCCAGCTGGGGTGGGTGAGACCGATGAGGCGGGCCCACCAAGCCGCGGCGCTGCCCGGCTCCACCTTCGGGGGCACCGCCACCTCGATCAGCCGGGCGCCGGGTTCGAGTCGGCTGTTGCGCCAGTCCCACACCACCCACCGCGCGCTCGTCCAGGCGGCGGCAGCGCCGAGGATGCCCAGCGCGGCGATGGGGCCGTACCCGGCGGCCAGGTCGATGAACTGCTGAGGAGCCTGACCGAGGTCCGAGAGCGGCCCGTCCAGGCCCGTGCCGGGTCCGTCCAGGAAAGTCATACGGGTCATCGCTGGGCGCTCTCCATGTCCGAGGTTGCAGTGGCGTCGTGCTGCTGGTGGCCGGTGAGTTCGGCGGGGTCGGTGGTGACGAGTTGGTGTTCGTGCTGGCTGGCGACGGCGGAGAACGCGGCCCGGTCTGATCCGGCTCCGGTTCCGCACAGCAGTCCTTGGCCGCGGTCGGCCGCGAGCAGGAAGGTCTTCTCGCCGTCGGTGAGGTCGAAGGCGTCGGTGATCTGGTCGATGGCCTGGGGTGCTTGGCGCAGCAGGATCTGGGTGGCGGAGTTGGCGATCACCGCCCGCCCCAGGTCGGTGGACAGCAGGTCGCCGGCGTCCTGGGTGACGACGGTGAGGCCGGCCCAGTGCTTGCGGGCGGACTTGGCCAGCCGGTACAGGAACCGAGCGCCCTCGTCTTCGCGCATGAGCGTCCACGCCTCATCGACCACGACCAGGCGGCGGCGCCGGTCGGCCGGGTTGGCGACGGTGCGCCAGATCGCATCCAGGGCGAGCAGCATCCCGACGGCGCGGACCTCGTCGGGCAGGTCACGCAGCGAGAACACCACCAGGTGCCCGGTCGGGCGGGTGGTGGTCGGCCCGGCGAACAAGCCCCGGTGGGAACCGGTCACATACGGCGCCAGCCGCGCCGACAGATCAGCCGCCGCACTCGCCTCCGGGGCGCCAGACCCGGCGATCGTGTCGAGCTGTGCGGTGAGGTCGGCCAGGACGGGGGCGGGACGCGCCCAGGTGCGGGGGTCGGAGCCGATACCGCGCCCCCGGTAGGCGGCCAAGACGGCGCGGTCCAGGACTGCTCGCGCCGCCGGTGTGAGCGGCTCGTCGAGCATCGCGCTGATGAGTGTCTGCAGGAACAGGGCGCGGCGGATGAGGGTGTCTTCGCCTTGCCCTTGCGGTAGGTCGAAGGGGTTGAAGCAGACGCCGGGTGCGCCCAGGGCGATGTGGGTTCCGGCGACGTGGTCGCACAGCCGCCGGTATTCGTCTTCGGGGTCGATGACGGCGACGTGGACGCCCTGGTACAGCAGCCGCAGGGTTTCGAGTTTGGTGAAGTAGGACTTGCCGGCGCCCGAGCGGGCGAGGGTGACGGAGTTGTAGTTGTCCTGGGCGAACCGGTCCCACACCACCACCCCTGCCGAGTAGGCGTTGAGCCCGTACAGCACTGGCGTGTCGCCCAGCACCGGCTGCAGGTCCGGTGAGGTGAACGGGAACGCGGCGGCGAGCGCGGCGGTGTCGAACACCCGCCGCGCCCCGATCGAGTCGGCTGCCAGCGGCAGAGTCGATGTCCAGCCTTGCAGGGCGCGGAACGTGGTCGGCTGGGCGTCCAGCAGCAGCGAGGCGGCCAGCGCCCGCACCCGCTGCACCTCACCCTCCAACACACCCGAGCCCGGGGCGTGGACGGTCAGGTACAGACCGACGCGGAACAGGCGGCCGTGCCCGCGGGCCAGCGAAGCGGCGAGTTCAGCGGCGTCGTCGGCGGCGGCCTCGGCGGCGAAGTCGGCCAGCCGCCCGCGCTGGGCGTCGGCGCGCGAGGCCGACTCCAGGCGGGCCAGCTGGCGGCGCAGCCGCTGCGCCGCGACCAGCGGCGGGATCGGATCGATGTGCAGGGAGACGTCGAGGCGGCCGGGGTAGGTGAGCAGCGGCTCCAGCCACCCGGCGCCGACCTCACGCGGGTACCCGGTCACCGCGAATGACGCGCACACGCCACCGGGCAACTGCAGCGACCGGGCGTTGACCCGCAGCGCCGACGGCCCCATCCCCAGGCCGACCAGACCACCTTCATGACCGTCTTTTGCGAAGTCGTCGCCGGGAGCGCCGGGCTGGGCGGTGAGGCCGAGGGTGCGCGAAAGCGCACCGAGCGAAAGCCGCATCTAGTCCTCCTGCCGGTGAGTGATCACGTCATCGGGTGCCGCGTTATCCACAAGGCTGGGTTCGCCTGGGGATAGAGATTCGGTCATGATGGCGGTGGCGTTCGCGGCGTCCAGGACCTCGGCGGGAATGGCGAGCGCGGCCAGGGCTTGCTCGGCCTCGGCGGCTCGGCGCAGGGCGACCGCAGCGGCACTGTCGCGGCCCACTCGATGGCGTTTGCGCTGCCGCCATGGCAGGGCGGGCGCCGGGGGCGAGGAGGGGACGTGCCCGGTGATGACGATGAGGACCTGCCGGATGAGCAGGTCGTGCTCGGCACCGAGATCGGCCAGGAACGCCGCATGCTCGGACGCGGCTTGCTCCAGTGCGGGGTCGGGTAGCGCGGGGGCGTGCTGGGTGATGTGGTCGGCCAGGCCGGTCAGGTCGACCGGGCGGGCTTGGACCAGGAGTTGGACGGGGGTGTCCAGGGAGTTGAGCCAGCGGCCGAACACCGCCACCAGTCCCGCCTGCTCACCGGGGGTACGCAACCCGAAGGTGAGGGTGCCGGCGCGGACGATGACGGCGACACCGCCCGAAGCCAGCTCCAGCACCCCGTCGTCGCGGACGGCGCGCACCGGCAGCCGCAGCGGTTCAGGGAGCCGCCCGCGCATCCGGCACCAGGCCGGTGGCGGCTGCACCGGCCCGGCAGCCGTGACCCGTTCTTTCGTTCGTCGCAGGTGGCGCAGGGCGGCCAGGGTGTAGCGGTCGAGGTTCATGCCGTCGTGGCGGGCGACCGCCAGCACGACCCCGGCCGCCACGACCGGTACCAGCACCGCGACCAGGACCGGGATCGGCACCAGCGGCCCGAGGGTGAGCAAGAGCCACAGGCAGAGGGCGGCGGTGCCGGCCAGGATCGCCAGTTGCCGGGCGGTGAGGCCGTAGAGGATCTTGTCCGGCTGGTCGACGTCGGCGGGGATCTTCACGCTCATCGGCGCCTCGGTGTGCTGGTGCCGGGGGCTCATCGGCGCCTCCTGGATTTGGGTGGGTCGATCCACAAGGTCAGCTGCCGTCGCGGGACGGGACGTCTGGGCATACCGGGCAGCATCAGCTGCCCCGACCGCACCCGCGGCCGCCCACCCGCCGCCGCACCGCCGGGTGAGGGCGGTTGCGGCGAGCGGGTCACCGGGATCGGCAACGCCAGCTGCGTCGGTCGCCGCGCGGCGTTCTTGCCGGCGGGGCCGGGGGCGGCCGGAATCGGCAATGTGAGCTGCCTTGGACGGTGGCCGGTCTGGTTGTCGCGGTGGGGTTCGGGTGGCTGGCCTGGCGGCATCGGGAACGCTCCAGGAGGCATCGGGATCGCACCGGCGGGTAGTGCCGGCGGCGGATCAGACGGACCGGACGACCCCAGCGCCACGGACGGTGTTCCAGGGGCTGCGAGGGCCGGGCGTGGCAGGCCGGGCATCGTCGGCACCGGCCGGAAGTACCGGCGAGGTGGCGGTGAAGGCGCGAACGAAGACGGCGGAGGTGGGGGGGTCCAGGACTTGCCGGTGGGGACGCGGCGGCGCGTCAAGGCACCCAGACCGCGATAGAGGATGAGGCTTTTGACCATTCCGGTCAGCGCGCTGGGTTGCGCGGCGCGCCAGATGGTGCGGGCCACCCACGACGGGACACGGACCATGATCCACAGCAGGCACAGCGCCAGCAGCAGATCAATCCCCGCCCCCGAGGCGATCCCGGGAAACCCGCCGCCCGAGTCGCCGGACTGCCCGTCGACATCGGAGAACAGCAGCCGGAACGCGGTCGCCAGGATCAGGGACTGGCACACCCCGATCGCCAGAACACCGGTGATACTGCGCCACCACAACCGGGCCAGCCCGTCGGTGACCGGCAAAGCGTGGAACATCAGCGCCACGGGCGCGGCGGCGATCAGCACCATGGTCAAAGCGACCCGGATGATGTAGATGAACGCCAAGCACAACGCCAGCACCACCACACCCAGCCCGATGAAGATCGTGAACGGCTGATTGGGCACCAGACTCGCGGCCAAGTAAGCGGTGATCGCCTCGGCGACCCGGCTCGGGTCCATCGCCTCGGCTCCGGCGCTGAGAAACGCCCCCGACAGGCCGTTGGCGAAGGTGATCGCGTACCCGATCAGGATGAGGCTCAGGTTGGAGCCCGCGAACGCACCCACCAGCCGCGCCACCAACTGCCCCGCCGTCAACTCACTGCCCGGGAGCGAGTGCCCGGCGATCAGCAGCACACCACCCGCAGTGATGATCAGTACGTAGCAGGTGTTGGCGATGGTCTGCGACACACCCCACAAATCCTTGGCGCGAGCCATGCCGGGCGAGTCCAGCGGCGGGGTGCCCAGCACGGTCTGCGACAGCAGGTCGCAGATCGGCTCGGCGGCGCCGGTCACCAGGTCGGCGAACCAGCCGTTCACCGCCTGCTTGGCCATGCAGCCCATGTCCATGAACCCGCACCCCGCGCCCTCCGCACCGCCATCGCCCGGAGTTTGCTCGCCCGGCGCCGCCGGAGCCGGGGAAGTGCCCGGGGCCGGTGACGGGGCCGGTTCCCCAGGTTGCGACGGGAGCGAAGACTCAACCGGAGCGGATGGTTGCGGCGAAGACGGTGGCGGCGTAGTAGCGGGCACCTGGGGTGACGGGGTCATCGCTGGCTGGGGCGCGGGGTCGGCCGCCCCCCAGACCGGCCCGGCCACCACACCCAGCGCCACGCTCGCCGTCAGCACGACCAGCAGCGCCACCGCGATGACGGACGCCACGGACCCACGCGGCCGAGCGGGCGGGCACGTCGGGGCGGTCACGGCGCGCCGACGATGCCCTGGAGAATCTTGACCAGCAGCGGCGCCAGCACCGCGACCGAATACCCGATGGCGGCATACCGCAGGGTCTTCTTGGCCGCCTCGACCTCTCCAGGGTCACCGCCGGCCAACATGTAACGGACCCCGCCGATCGTGGCGAACAACGTCGCCAACCCCACCAGCAAACCTACGAGCACATCCCGCAGGTTGTTGATCACCTCATCCAGTGAGGCAGCCGCTGCAAGGTTCGTGCTCGCTTCGGCGACACCGGGCACCAGCAGCGCACTTACCCCGCAGCCAGCCGTCCACAACACTGACGCGGCCGCCAACCGGCCGCTGCTGCAACGGCACTTCGCCAGATTGCGGGAGGTGGTTGGCCTAGTCGTAGGCTGCGCTGGTCCTCGGGACCGCGGACGATCATACGGGCGAGGCGGGCGATTGCGGGTGTGCATGGCAGCGTCTCCGAAGCTGAGGACGAGTACGGGCTGCCAGCGAGACCGCCGATGGCGGCGCGGTCGGGACTGCGGGTGTCCTCCTTGAAGAACACGGTTGACGGATGTGATGCGGCGGGGACCGGGTTCAGGCCGTCCGCCCCGAGGCCGCATCACCACCGACGATCTCGACTGACACCCTGAAGCACCGCGACTGAGTCCCGAATTCACCCGCCAAGCGGCGACGATTAACAAGACTTGAACCAAGCCACTCGATAATCACCACCCACAGTCGGCGCCGTCAGCCCTGCCAAACCCGGTTTTGCGGTCTGAGGCCGTGACCGGACCCACCACAGCAGGTCGCGCAAGCTGATCAGGAGCGAGTGGAAGCCAGGGACGGACCTACAGGCCCATGAGCGCTGCCGGGGGCACTACATGGCGCGAGAAAGCCGCGCCATAGGCGGCACGAGCGGGGAAGTCTCGCCGGAACCTTCTAGGGACCTCACAACGCCCTACCGCAGTTTCTGGGACACCGCAGGATGGCCCTCCTATGATCGCGAACATCTGGCCCGGTCGAACCCTGGGTGACGGCGGCGAAGTTCGCGTTCGAACCGTTGCAGGAGATCCACCTCGCGCGGGACCGCTCTGTCACGATCGAGGGAAGACGGCTGAGTCCTCTCGGCAGCCTCCTAGAGGTCTGGATCGGCCTGAACCTGAGCGATCTGCCGAATCCGCGCGGACATCGGGCCGCGTAGCCGCGAGGTGGTCACGATCGCGATTGACCGTGAGTCTCATGATCGGTGGAACGTGCGACCGCACGTGGTGCGCGTCGGGCGTTGACCGGGCAGTGTCGGGCTCGGCCAGGCGGCCGCAGGTGGCCGAGGCGCTGTTGGTGGATCGCCTGACTGGTTGAGGTTGGTGGCGGTTTTATCGGGTGTGCACAGCGTGGTAAATCGGGGCCGATTAAGGTGAGGCGCGAACGGCGATGAGGTCGACGGGTGGGTAGCGCTGCGGGTGGTGACACTGGCGGCAACGCTGGTGGCGACCGGGTCGGCGGTCGACCAGCTTTTCACGGCGGGCTGCGGAACTGGTGGTGGCCGGTGGGCGCGGGAAGGCTGGCGGCCGCGGTCGAGGGCGCAAACCACTGGCTGGCCTGGCTCAGAAGACGCGAGCGCAGGGCCGCTGGGATGAATGTCACGGATCTGGAGCGGGTCTCCGAGGCGAAGACCGCTCACGATTTCCGGGCTTACGTCGCCAAAGTGATGCGGGAGAACCCACAGGTCCGCGGCTATTTTCCCAAGCTGGTCGACCCTTACGCAGCGCTAGAACATCTGATGGCCGGGCCGGCCCTGGAGGAGGCACGTCAATTCCCCTCTTACTCGGCTGTGCAACGCGTGGCCATGGAGCGCGCTCAAACGGCGTACCAATGGAAGACCGCGGTACGCCGTTTCCATACGAGCCTCGGGGGTGACCCGGATGCTGCGGAGCACGAGCTCGCCGAACCTTTGACATGGGTCTTTACGTTTGTCATTGCCCTGACGTTGGTCGGCTTCCTCAAAGCTGCGATCTCCGAGCTGGTCGGCGGCCCTACTGCTGTCCTCTCCGCGCTAGTCCTCATTCCCCCAGCGGCCGCTGCGGTCGGGGCACTGCTTCGGCTTACCCGCACCGCTGCGAGGGTCGTCGCCTCGCTAGTCGTCGTGGTGGCCCTGTTGGCCTCAAGTAGCGTTACCGCCAAGACGAGCGGCGATAGTGTCCTGGACAGCTCGTTCGATTGCGCGATCGGCGTGTTTCTCGTCGCTGTGATGGGCTCCAACACCCTGCCGCTCTTCGGCATACTCGGCAGGCTTCTGGCCCACCCCTTACGGACCTGGGAACTGCTTCTCCAGGAACCCCTGACGCGACAGCTCTACAAGATCGCTCGTTCTCCACATCCAGACCCGGGCCCCAAGCTGGAATCGAAAACCTTTTTCCTTCAGAACAAGACGCCGCTCATACGCTGGCTGACCCAAGTCGAGGAGAAGGTAATCGTGAGCCGCCTCACACAGGTGATCAATGACCAGCTGGGAGCGGAACGAGACCAACTGCTGGTCGAACAGCACTCGGAGGGCTTAAAGAGACTGCACGATCCCGACCTCATCGTGCCCACCCGATCGCGGTTGCAGGCCGAGCGGGCGCTCGACCGGATGGACGGCGGGAGCATCGCGGTCGCCGGGCCGCGCGGCTCGGGGAAATCGACCCTGCTCCGGCAGTTCTGCGAACCCACCCGGCCAGCACGACTGTCGGTCTTCGTCTCGGCTCCCGCCGAGTACAACCCGAAGGAGTTCCTGGTCGAGCTCTTTATGCAGGTCTGCGAGACTTACCTGAAACATCGCGGCCTCGCTCCCGGCCCTCGGATGGGTGGGTGGTCATTCCGACGCCACCGACGGCTCGGTCACCTGCTGCGCAGAATGATCACCGTCTTCCTGCGGGTGGCGATCTCCGTCGCGATGCTCAGCCTCCTGGTCTGGTCGATGCGGCAGACACTCACCCCAACCACGCAGCACGCGCGGGACCTGGGAGAGGGCCTTGCCGACTGGGGGGTTTCGGTCGGCCGGTGGTTCTGGAATGAATGGCGGGGCCTCTCCCAGATCGTCTTAGGGCTCGCAGCGTTTTTCGTGTTCCCCAAAGCGGCGCTCTGGCGGTTCCTGCGGCGTTTTTGGCAGCCCGAAGCCGTGCATGAGGCGCGGGGCTACTGGCGCAGGCTGCGTCAGGAGAAGACGACAACCGCCGGGATCAGCGCCGCCATCTCAGCGTTGACGCTCACAGGCGGCACCTCACTCAAGGAGCAGCCGTGGACCTTACCGCAGCTCGTCGGAGACCTGCGGCGCTTTCTCGAGAAGATCGCGGTCGGTGAGGCGGCGAGGAGCCAGAGCGTTGTGGTGTGTATCGACGAGGTCGATCGGATCGGCTCGCTCGACCAGGCGGCGCGGTTCCTGAGCGATATCAAGGCGATCTTCGGGATCGCGAACTGCTCCTTTATCGTCTCGGTCGCCGACGAGGTAGGGTCGACCTTCGCCCGGCGGGCGGTAGCCGGACGCTCGATCTTCGAGAACGCCTTCGACGACCTTGTGACGATCGAACCGCTCAGCCTTGGGGAGGCCAAGGACCTTCTTCAGGTCCGCGTCGGCGGTTTCACCGAGACGTTCGTCTTCCTCGCCCACACCTTGTCAGGCGGCCTCCCGCGAGAACTGATCCGGGTGACCCGGCACATGGTAGAGCTGAACGCAGAGCAGCCACTCAACCCGCGCGTCGGCGTCCTCGCCGAACTCCTGGTCCGAGGGGAGCTCCGCGAGCTCATCGGCGGCACCCGCAGTCGCCTGGGCGATTGTGGCCTCGACAACGCTTACGACCCGATCTTCACCGCGATGCGCGAGTGCCTGGCCGATCTCCAGGACGCGAGTGCCGTTGCGCCCGTCGCCCGCAAGCTAAGGTCCCTGGCTCCCCCTGTTCCCTCCGCGCCGGAGACCGACGCCGAGGCGCGCCGGGCGATCGCCGAGATGGCCGCGTTCGCCGACTTCGGCCTCGCGATCATCCAAGCCTTCGCATCCTTCGACCTCGCGTGTGTGAAGGAGCTCACCGACCAGGGCACCCCCGGCTCCTATGCCGCGCTTGCCGCCGCCCGCCAAGAGCTCAGCCTGTCTCCGGCAAGCGCCCGCCGAATTCTGGCCGCCTTCCGCGCTCACAACCACCTTCCGGAATGAGGGCAATCGAGGGCTCCGTGCTGATATTCCAGGTACCAGGCGCGTGATCATATGCCCGCAGAGCAGTCGTACGGCGAGATCAAGCTAGTGCACCCCGAACGGATACCCAGTCCGCTGCGAAACCCGCCAGAACGCATTCCTCGATGTGCGCGAGTCGCAGACGGTCCCTACAGCTAGGCGGCCTTTGAACAGATCGTGACCTGGGCCGAGGGTGAAATCGGGCTGGGGTGGCGGTGCTTCATGGGTGCACGGGGATCGGGTGGTCGTTTCGGGTCACCCAGTAGATGAACCACACGTCGTCCAACTCGCCTATCGGCCGAAACAGCGGTCCGGATGCCCGGTGTCGGATGGTGCCACTGACCGTCTGGCTGTGCTCCGACAGCACCAAACTCACCACCGACACCACCACCAGCAAGGGCGCGCAGGCCACCGGTTCGGCGGCGGGCCTTTGCCTGCGGCACCGGCAGGCGGTCGGCCGGGAACTGGCCCGGCACCTGATCGGTACCTGCACCTCCGAGGGTGACTTGGTCGCTGAGGGCTTCGCCAGCAGCGAGGCAACCCTGGTGGGCGCCGCCGGCCTGGACCGGCGCGGCATCGCGCTGGTCCCGCACTTCCCGCTCGCCCAGCACATCGGCACGCGCCTGCGCGCCACCCTACCCGTAGCGCAGTTGGCGCGGGTGGAAATGCGGCCGGCGCGGCCCGATCAGATGGCCCGCGGCCTTGCTGACCACCTCGGCGAGGTCGCCCTGGTCATCGCCGCCCCGCCGTCATACGAGATCGGCGGCAACCCGCCGCGCAGGAGCGGGGAACGCGGATGCCCAGCCTGCCGGGCGGACCTGTGGATGCTCGGTAGTGAGCAACTCGGCCTGTTCCTGGCGTCGGCGTGGAAGGTGCTGCGGCCGGGCGGTGTCCTGGCGATCATCACGACCGCCCGCCACCAGGCCGGACGCCTCGTCGACCCCGCCCCACGCATCATCCGCCAGGCTCAGGGGCTGGGCTTCGGGTACGTCCAGCACGTCATCGCGCTGCGTGTCCCCATCGACGGTGACGCCCTGGTCGTCCAGGCCGGACCGGCCGACCTGGCCCAGCTGCGGGGCACCGGTTGCCACGTGCTGCCGCCGTCGGTGAGCGTTCACGCCGATGTGTGCTTGTTCACCAAGCCGCGGATCCGGCAGGAGAACGGGGGCGTTCGATGAACCACGATGCTCTCGCCTCTACGACGGGGTTGGTGTCGGTGCTGGCTACGGGGCAGCGCCCGTCCCGGTTGCAGCGTCAGGGACGCTATACGCCCGAGTCGATGCGCCATCCCGGCAAGATGCTGCCAGCCATCGCCGCCACCGTCATCGGGGCGTTCACCCGGCCCGGTGACTTGGTGGTCGATCCGATGTGCGGGATCGGCACCACCCTGGTCGAGGCTATCCACCTTGGCCGCAACGCCGCCGGCGTGGAGTACGAGCCCGACTTCGTCCACCTCGCGCTGGGCAACCTGCGGCTCGCCCACTCCCAAGGAGCCAAGGGAACGCCGCAGCTGGCGTGTGGGGACGCCCGCAACATCGCCACCATCTACCGGGCGCTGCACGGGAAAGCGGCGCTGGTGCTCACCTCACCACCCTACGGATCGCACACCCACGGACAGATCAGGTCCGGCCGCGACAACGGCGGCAGAAAGATCCTGAAACGCCATCACCGCTACTCCCACGACCGCGGCAATCTCGCCCACCAGCCCCTACCCGGCCTTTTGGAGGGCTTTGGTCGCATCCTTGTCGGCAGCTCCACCTTGCTGCGACCCGGCGGTGTGATCGCCGTGACCGTCCGTCCCATCCGAGCCAAGGGTGAGCTGATCGATCTACCAGGCCAGGTCACCGATACCGCACGCCACCACGGTCTGGTGCTGACCGGTCGGTACGCCGCTCTCCTTGCGGGCTTGCGGGATGGTCGGCTGGTCAACCGGGCCTCCTTCTTCCAGATGCTCGAGACCCGCCGTGCCCGCGACCGAGGCATTCCCGCCTGCGCTACCGCTCACGAGGATCTCCTGCTCTTCCAGTCCGCGACCGACCTGCCGGAGGCGAGCCGATGACCAAGAACCGATGCAGTAGGCAGGGAAGGCGTAATCGGGTGCTGGAGATGCTGGCCATCCTCCAGACCGGTCTATGTGGGCGCTGTGGGCGTGCTCGCTACACCACCCGTCGCACGGCCCGGCAGGCCGCCCGCATCGCAGCCCCCGGTATCCGGCTACGCGCTTACCGATGCGGCGACGCCTGGCACCTGACCAGCCCGGCGGGACGACTTCAACACATCACCCCACCTGTCACTCTCCCGCCCGTCCACCCGCATACCAGCCTCCGCCGCCACGGAAGGAGCCAGCGAGACGACCTCGACCGCTGCCGTAGTGAGTGCTGTACCGGTCGCCGTGTCCGCAGCCTTGTTCTTGAGTCCGGAGGTGTGCGGTCATGTCTGGCCCGGCCGCACACGGACCATGACATCCCCGCTCCCCGGTGGATGGCGGACCGGTGAGCGAGCCGGAGAAGCAGACACAGGCAAGTGCCGAACAGCCTCAGCTGACCTGGCGGCTGAACCTTGCGGACCCATCGGTCGAGGGTGAGCTCGCCCGGGCACAGGCAGGCGCGATCAGAGAGGTGTTGACTTGGTGGGCGAATCACGCAGCCCGATCCCACTCGATGTGTTCACCCGAGGGACCCACAGCAGCCGGTCCGCAGGACTGACCGGCCCCGGCGGCGGGTTTCGGCTGGACGGGCCGCTGCGGGTGGCCTTCGCGGGACGGACCTCGACCGAGGACAAGCAGGATCCGACCCTGTCGCTCCCGCGGCAACTCGCCAACAGCCAGACCGCGCTGCACACCGCGATACCGGGCCAGGCCGTCATCGTCGCGCACTTCTACGACATCGAATCCGGACGCAAGGATCTCGACACACGTGGATTCGGGCGCGGACACGAGCGGTTCAACATCCCGATTCCGCGGGACGGCGGCATCCAGGACCTGCTGCTGGAAGCTGCCCAATCCGATCGACGGTTCGATGTGGTGATCTGTGAGTCCGTCGACCGAATCGCGCGCCGGACCTACGTCGGAACACAAATCGAGAACACCTTGGAGAAGCTCGGCATCCCGCTGTGGGCGTCCGACGAGCCGATCAACCTCAACGGGAAACGCTCCTCTCAGGTGCTCACGCGGCGTGTGAAGCAGGGCGTGGCCGAGTGGTATGTCCTGGAGATGCTGGAGAAGTCCTGGGGTGGGTTCGAGATCCACACCGAGCAGGGCTTTAACGTCGGGCGTCCACCGTACGGTTACCTGGCCCGGAATGTCCCTCATCCGGTCGCCGCCCGCCGAGAACAGGGTGCGACCAAGCACGTCCTGATTCCCGATCCGGTGCGTGGGCCGGTCGTCCAGACGATCTTCGAAATCCGCATCGCCGAACGCCTCGGGTATCAGGCGATTGCCGACCAGTTGAACGCCGATCTGGAGCGGTACCCGGCGCCCGTCGCCACGGCGAAGACCCGGACCGTGGGCAGGTGGACCTGCTCCTCGATCCGCGACGTCCTTTCCAATCCCAAGTACACCGGCTACATGGTGTGGAACCGACGGGCGACCTCCTCGGCCGGGGGAAGGAACAACCCACCCGAGGCGTGGGTGTGGTCCAGCGAACCCACCCACCCGGGTGTCGTCAGCGTCAAGACCTTCGTCGAAGCGCAGCAAGTCTCGCTGGTTCGGAGACGGTCCCGCAGCCGGCCCGGCCGAACCGCAGCCGAAGACACCAAACAGCCGTACGTTCTACGGTCCTACATCACTTGCGTGGACTGCGAACGCCGGATGTTCGGCAAAAACGATCGGGGGCGGCTGTACTACGTCTGCAGCCCGAAACGCTCCCACCTGCCCGAAGGGCATCCCGCAGTCGTGCGGATCCGTGAAGAGCCCCTCATCGCGGGGCTGAACGACTTCTTCAACCGGGAGATTTTCGGTGCCCATCGCCGCGAGCGTCTTGAGACGCTGCTCGTCCGGCTGGACGATCGCCACCTGCGGGAACACGAGGAGCATGTCGCGGCCCTGGAAACCAAGATCGCAGATCTCGTCCGGCGCCGGGCGCGGGTGCTGGATCCGCTCGAACAACTAGATGATCCCAGCCAGGCGTTCGTCCAGAACATCAACGAACGTGCCGCCCAGATCGCGGCCGATCTTGAAGCCGCACAAGCCAAGCTACGGGAAATCCGGAGTACGGCGCCCCCACGCCCGTACCCTGAACTGCTGGACCTGCTCCCGGCCGGGACGATCGATCTGGGGCAGGTTCCCGGGCCGGTGCTGCGACGGCTGCTGGACGTGTTCCGGCTGCGGATGCGCTACCACCGGAAGACCAGCCTCATGGAGTGCGAGGTCACCATCACGTCCGAGATCGTCGGCACCCAGCACGACGCGTCGGCTGCGGCGATCGGGGCCGCCGAAACGGGATCGCGCGCCGGTCTACGGCGTACCCCCTACCGGATTCGAACCGGCGCTACCGCCTTGAAAGGGCGGCGTCCTAGGCCGCTAGACGAAGGGGGCCCGGGGCGTGGCGGTGTGGCTGCCACGCGACCTGGTCAAGTGTAGGGGACGCGGCGGGTCGGCGTGCAAACGGTTAGTCGGGTTCGGTGGTGCGGGCCGAGGATGCCGTGTTCAGGGGGGTCGGGCTGCGGGACGGCCAGTCGGACGGGAACTCCGACGGGAACGGGGACGTGGGG
>NZ_SMKB01000190.1:0-14083 GCF_004348575.1 Actinomadura sp. 7K534 | reverse complement strand
GCGCCGGGGTCCGGGGGTGGCCGGCGTGTCCGGCCGGTCCGTTGCGGCCGAGGACCCGAGGTGTACCGCCCGGCCCCCTCGCCGCGGCACCCGTTGGGGGACGGTGCCGGCCGCGGTCGACGGTGCCGCGATCGCCCTCGGCCGCACGGACCGGGCCTCGCGGGGCGGGGACCGGGAAGATCTCACGCTCTGTGCGGTGCATCCGGCCCCTCCCCTTTTCCGACCTGGGGCTTTGCCGCCCCGAGAGTCAGTCGTTCACTCTCTGTCACGATCTCGTTGCGTTAGGTACCCCGGCGTCATGCGCGCGTAAACCGCCCCCCGCGCAAAGAATCAAGATCGCGAACCGTCCTTTGCCTCCGCATTGCCCGGCCCCCGCGCGCGAGCGCGCGGGGCCGCCGGGGGTGATCGCTGTGGGCGAACGTTGTGCAGGAAACAAAATGGTGCTCCGGAATCTTGAGTGTCTATGACTCAACTTGTGTTGGGTGCCGACATACGACTTGGAGCTGAGCATGAGCGAGACCCTGACGCTGCCGGTGCTGCCTCTGGACGACGGGGCCGTTCTGCCGGGCATGGTGGTGCCGCTGGACCTGTCCGACAGCGGTGAGGTGCGGGCGGCCATCGAGGCCGCGCGGGCCGCCGGCCGGTCCCAGGGACCGGGCATCCGGTCGGTGGGCAAGCCGCGGGTGCTGCTGGTCCCCAGGCTGAACGGGCAGTACGCCGGCATCGGGACGCTCGGCGTGATCGAGCAGGAGGGGCGGCTGCCCGGCGGCGTGCCGGGGGCGGTCGTCCGGGGCGTGCAGCGGGTGCGGATCGGGACCGGGACGACCGGGCCGGGCGCGGCGCTGTGGGTCGAGGGCACCGTGATCGACACGCCGCCGCCGTCCGGGCGCGCGCAGGAACTGGCGAAGGAGTACAAGAGCCTGGTCGGCGCGATCCTGCAGAAGCGGGGCGCCTGGCAGGTCGTGGACGTGGTGCAGCAGATCGACGACCCGTCCATGCTGGCCGACAACGCCGGTTACGCGCCGTACCTGACCGTCGAGCAGAAGATCGAGGTCCTGGAGACGCCGGACGTGGTGGAGCGGCTCAACCTGGTGATCGGGTGGGCGCGCGACCATCTGGCCGAGCTGGACGTGGCGGAGACGATCCGCAAGGACGTCCAGGAGGGCATGGAGAAGACGCAGCGCGAGTTCCTGCTGCGGCAGCAGCAGGAGGCCATCCGCAAGGAGCTGGCCGAGCTGAACGGCGACCCCGCCGACGAGGAGGACGACTACCGGGCCCGGATCGAGGCCGCGGACCTGCCCGAGAAGGTGCGCGAGGCCGCGCTGAAGGAGGTCGACAAGCTGGAGCGGTCGTCCGACGCCTCGCCCGAGGGCGGCTGGATCCGCACCTGGCTCGACACGGTGCTGGACATCCCGTGGAACGACCGCACCGAGGACGCCTACGACATCGCGAGCGCCCGGGAGATCCTGGACGCCGACCACGCGGGCCTCGACGACGTCAAGGAGCGCATCATCGAGTACCTGGCCGTGCGCAAGCGGCGTGAGGACCGGGGCCTCGGCGTCGTGGGCGGACGCAGGAGCGGCGCGGTCCTGGCGCTCACCGGCCCTCCTGGCGTCGGTAAGACGTCCCTCGGCGAATCGGTCGCACGGTCCATGGGACGCAAGTTCGTCAGGGTCGCCCTGGGTGGAGTCAGGGACGAGGCCGAGATCCGCGGTCACCGCCGTACCTACGTGGGGGCGCTTCCGGGACGGATCGTCCGCGCCATCCGGGAGGCGGGTTCGATGAACCCGGTCGTCCTGCTGGACGAGATCGACAAGGTCGGCGCCGACTACCGGGGCGACCCGACGGCGGCGCTGCTGGAGGTCCTGGACCCCGAGCAGAACCACACCTTCCGGGACCACTACCTGGAGGTGGAGCTCGACCTGAGCGACGTGCTGTTCCTCGCGACGGCGAACGTGGTGGAGGCGATCCCCGCGCCGCTGCTCGACCGGATGGAGCTGGTGGAGCTGGACGGCTACACCGAGCACGAGAAGGTCACCATCGCGCGGGACCACCTGCTGCCGCGCCAGCTCGACAAGGCCGGGCTGGAGGCGTCCGAGGTGGCGTTCGGCGACGACGCGCTGCGGCTGCTGGCGTCCGAGTACACCCGTGAGGCGGGCGTCCGGTCGCTGGACCGGTCGATCGCGCGGGTGCTGCGGAAGGTCGCCGCGAACGTGGCGCTGGAGAAGGCGCGGCTGCCGGTCTCGATCGGCGCGGACGACTTGAAGGAGTACCTGGGACGGCCCAGGTTCACGCCGGAGGTCGAGCTGAGCCGCAACGAGCGGCGGACCGGCGTGCCCGGCGTCGCGACGGGCCTGGCGGTCACCGGCGCGGGCGGCGACGTCCTCTACATCGAGGCGTCGCTGGCCGACAAGGAGACCGGCGACACCGGCGTGACGCTCACCGGGCAGCTCGGCGACGTCATGAAGGAGTCGGCGCGGATCGCGCTGAGCTACCTGCGCTCGCGCGGGGCGGAGCTGGAGCTCCCGGTCGGCGACCTGAAGGACCGCGGCGTGCACGTCCACGTGCCCGCCGGCGCGATCCCGAAGGACGGCCCGAGCGCCGGCATCACGATGACGACGGCGCTGGCGTCGCTGCTGTCGGGGCGGCCGGTCCGCCCGGACGTGGCGATGACCGGCGAGGTGTCGCTCACCGGCCGGGTGCTGCCGATCGGCGGCCTGAAGCAGAAGCTGCTGGCCGCGTCCCGGCTCGGCATCACCACCGCGATCGTGCCGAAGCGCAACGAGCCGGACCTGGAGGAGGTCCCGGCCGAGGTGCTGGACAAGCTGACGGTCTTCGCCGTGAGCGACGTCCGCGAGGTGCTCGACCTGGCTCTGGAGCCCGCCACCACGCCGGTGACGGTCTGAGTCCAGTGAGCCTGCGGTAAGCCCGCGCCGGGTTTCGCCCGGCGCGGGCTTTTCGGCGCCAATCCGGTTTTCGGTCACGCCGAATCGCCGGGCCGTGCATGGCTGATGGCGGAACGGGGAGATGCGGCGCGTGTTGGTGGAGATGTGGCAGCCCGCGGCGCCGGGCAAGAAGGTCCCCTGGTACATCATCGCCCTGCGCGTTGTCGCCGTGGCGATCGCGTTGGGCGCGCTTGGCGTTTTCTTCTACTTCGCGTTCAAGCTGACGCTGACACCCGTCCAGGACAACGGCCAGGCGGGCGGCAACACCGACCCTGGCCGCTCGCTCCGCTTCTATATGGATCGGCCCATCAAGGAGGCCGTCCTCCAAGTGGGCGGCAACCTCGCGCTCCTTGCGCCCCTGGGTGTGCTGCTCCCCATCGTCTGGACGACCCTCCGCGGCCCCATCCGCTTGGCCATAGTGGCCAGCATGCTCTCCCTGGTCATCGAGGCGGTCCAGGGCCTGCTGGTCGTGGGCCGCGCCTTCGACATCGACGACGTCATCCTCAACGTCACCGGCGTCGTCATCGCCTACCTCCTCCTGGGCCGCCGCCTGTCCAGGACCGTCCGCGGCTCCTGACGCAGGGGCGTCAGCCGCCGGGCTTGGGCGTGAGGCGGAAGATCCTCAGCTGGCGGTCGGTGCGTTCGACGTAGCGGTCGTAGACGGGCCACACCTGGATGAGCCGGGGCCAGATCTCCTTGCGTTCGGCGTCGTCCAGGAGGTGGGCGGTGACGGGGACGGTGCGGCCCTGGAAACTGACCTCCGCCTCCGGGTTCTTGAGGAGGTTGCCGGTCCAGGCGGGATGTTTCTCGCGGCCGAAATTGGAGCCGACGACGAAGAAGCCGCCGCCGTCGTCCGGGAGGCACGCGAGCGGCGTCCGGCGGGGGAGGCCGCTGACCGCGCCGGTCGTCGTCAGCACGAGGCTGGGGACGAGGAGCTGGCCGAGCAGCAGGCGCCCGCCGGTGGCCTTGTGCAGCGCCCGGTCGACGGGCGGGACGACCTTCGGCCCCACCTTGGAGAACCACGGGGCGCCGGAGATCCGCTGGAAGGCGGGGCCGAGCGTGCGCTGGACGAGTGTCGGCATCGGTTGCTCCTTGGGGGCGAGCCGCCCGGCCCGCCGGGGACTGAGGTGGCCGGTCTCGGCCAGCCAGCGCAGCGCGTCGGCGACCGTCTCCTCGATGGGACGCAGAGTGAGGTTCAGTGCGTCCAGTGCGGGGCGGTCGTCGGTGGGCACGAGCGTGACCATGAACTCGGCCGCGTCCCGGGTGAGCGGGTACTCGAAATGGCGCACGCGCTTGGCCGCGTCCAGCGCCGAGCCGAGCCCGAGCATGAGGCGGCTCGGGACGCGGACGCGCCGGCACCGCACGCCGGTGAGCCGGTCGCAGAGGTCCGCGTACTGCGGCCACGTGAGGTAGTGGCCGCCCAGGACCCAGCGGCTCGGTCCCTGGCGGGCCTCGACGGAACGTGCCAACGCCTCGCCCAGGTCGCGGACGTCGATGACCGACACGCCGCCGCCCGGAAGCGGCCACACCTTGCCGAGCGCGGCGGCGAGGCCCTCCAGCAGCGCGTCCAGCACCGGCTGGTCGGGGCCGCACACGCCGCCCGGGTACACGATCGTGACCGGGGCGCCGTCCGACTGGAGGCCGCGCACGTACTCCTCGGCGGCGAGTTTGGACTTCCCGTAGTCGGTGCGGGGGCTCGCGAGGGCGCCGTTCGCGGTGATGACCGGGGCGGACGGCGGGACGAAGACCCCGATGGTCGACACGTGGATCACCGGGTCCAGGCCGCGGGCGACGGCCCCGCCCACCACGTTGCGCGTGCCCTGGACGTTGACCTCGACGACGCCGCCCGCCTTGCCGCCCGCGGGGCCGCCGGTCACGCCGATGGCGGCGGCGGCGTGGATCGCGGCGTCGCAGCCGTCGAGCGCCTCGGCCACGGCGTCGGCGTCGAGCATGTCGCCGGGGACGAGTTCCACGTCCTCGGCCGCGACTCCGATGGTCTGGAGGACCTTCGTCGCCTTGCCGGGGTCGCGGACCAGCGCGCGTGGCCGGTGCCCGGCGGCGAGGAGTGCGCGCACAGTGTAGGAGCCGACGAACCCGGAGGCGCCGGTGACGAGGACCCGCATGCGCCACAACCTAGCGCTTGGTCCGCCCCGGACGACAGTCCCGGCGCCTCGCGGCGGCAGTTCCCGCGCGTGGCCGGCCAAGAGTAACCGCCCCGGTTTCGGACATCTCCAATACCGGGAACGCGCGCAACCGGCCGTTGACGCTCCTGGAACGCTCCATCACACTCGTGACTCACCTGACCGCCGACCGGGAGGGATCGATGAAGATCGGACTGGCCGGCGCGGGGCGCATCGGTGCGCGCCACGCCGCCGCCCTGTGTGCACTGCCCGAGGTGGACGATCTCCATGTCGCGGACGCGGATCCCGGCCGGGCCCGCGATCTCGCGGCCCGGCTGCCCCGCACGTCGCGCGTCGTGGCGCGGGACGCGGTCGCGGACCTGTTCTCCGCCGGACTGGACGGCCTGGTCGTCGCGGCGGCCACCGACGCGCACGCCGGCCTGGTGGAGCGGGCCGTCGCCGCGCGGATACCGGTGTTCTGCGAGAAGCCGCTCGCCGCGGATCTTGATGGAACGTTCCAAACAGTCGCCGCGGCGGCCACCGCCGAGGTCCCGGTGCAGGTCGGGTTCCAGCGCCGGTTCGACAGCGGGAACGCCGCGGCGCGCGAGGCCCTGGCGTCGGGGCGGCTCGGCTGGCTGCACACCGTCCGCTCGTGCAGCTTCGACCCCGCGCCGCCGCCCGCCGGGTACGTCCCGACCTCCGGCGGGCTGTTCCGCGACTGCGTCATCCACGACCTGGACCTCATCCGGTTCGTCACGGGGCGCGAGGTCGTCCGGGTGATGGCCGCGGGCGCCAACCGGGGCGACGACTTCTTCCGCGAGTGCGGCGACGTCGACACCGGTTCCGCGCTGCTCGTCCTGGACGACGGGACGCTCGGGCAGGTGTCCGCCACCCGCTACAACGCCGCCGGGTACGACTCCAGGCTGGAACTGTTCGGGTCCAAGGACAGCATCGTCACGGGCATGGACGACCGGACGCCCGTGACCGCGCTGCCCGAGCGGGACGGGGAGCCGGACGCCGCGCGGGACGGGGGGCCGGGCGGGGCGCCGAGACGCGCCTACGGCGGCTTCATGGAGCGCTTCGCCGACGCCTACGACGCCGAGCTGCGCGCCTTCGTGGACGTGGTCGCCGGCCGCCGCGCCAACCCGTGCCCGCCCGAGGAGGCACTGGAGGCCTTCTACCTCGCCGAGGCGTGCGAGCTGTCCCTGCGGGAGGGGCGGATCGTCGGGACCGAGGAGGTGCGGCGATGAGGGTCGCGGCGGCGCCGATCTCCTGGGGCGTGTGCGAGGTCCCCGGCTGGGGCCACCAGATGGAGCCCGGACGGGTCCTCGCCGAGATGCGCGACCTCGGCCTCGCGGCGACGGAACTCGGGCCGGACGGTTTCCTGCCCGGTGACAAGGCGGGGAGGGACGAGCTGCTGGCGTCCTATGGGCTGGGTCTCGTCGGAGCCTTCGTCCCGGTGGTCCTGCACGATCCGGCGTACGACCCCATGCCCGACATCGACCGCGCCCTGGATCGGGTCGGCAGCGTGCTCATTTTGGCCGCCGCCACCGGGCTGGACGGCTACGACGAGCGGCCTGTCCTGGACACCAAGGCATGGTCGACGTTGCTGACCAACCTCGACGCCATCACCCTGCGCGCCGCCGCGCGCGACCGTGCCGTCACCCTGCACCCGCACGTCGGGACGATGGTGGAGTCGCGGGCGGACGTGGAACGGGTGCTTGGCGAGAGCAGCGTCCCCCTGTGCCTGGACACGGGCCACCTGCTCGTCGGCGGCACCGACCCGGAGTGGCTGGCGCGCTTCGCTACGCGGCGCATAACGCACGTCCACCTGAAGGATGTGGACGCAGGGCTCGCCGACCGCGTGCTCAACGGGGACGTCGGTTACACGGACGCCGTCCGCGACGGTCTGTACCGGCCACTCGGGGACGGCGACATTGACATCCCCGGGATCGTCCACACTCTGGAGGGGGCCGGTTATGAAGGCTGGTACGTCATGGAACAGGACACCGTCCTGACCGAAGAGCCCGCAGAGGGCGGCGGACCGTACGAGGACGTCCGCAGGAGCCTCGACTTCCTCGCGGGGGTGGTCCGGTGACCTTCGACCTCATCACGATGGGCCGGGTGAGCGTGGACGTCTACCCGGCCCAGGTGGGCGTGCCGCTAGAGGATGTTGAGTCGTTCGGCCGGTATCTCGGTGGGAGCCCGACCAACGTCGCCGTGGCCGCTGCCAAGTACGGACGAAGCGCCGCCGTCATCACCCGTACGGGGGACGACCCGTTCGGACGGTTCATCCACAAGGCGCTCAAGGAGTACGGGGTCGACGACCGGTTCGTCACGGCCGTCCCCGGGCTTCCGACCCCGCTGGCGTTCTGCGAGATCTTCCCGCCGGACGACTTCCCCCTGTACTTCTACCGCTACCCCAAAGCCCCGGATCTGGAGATCCGTGCAGACGAGCTCGACCTAGAGGCGATCCGAGAAGCGCGCATCGTATGGGCCACCGTCACCGGCCTGTCGCAGGAGCCCAGCCGTGAGGCGACACTGACCGCGCTTGGCGAACACCCCGGGCAGACCGTCATCGACCTGGATTACCGGCCGATGCTGTGGGCCGACCCCACCGAAGCCCCGCATTGGGCAGGGCTCGCCTTGGAACGCGCATCCGTGGCGATCGGGAACCTGGAGGAGTGCGAGGTCGCGGTGGGGGAGCGGGAGCCGCGCGCCGCGGCCCAGGCGATCCTGGACCGCGGGCCCGGCCTCGCCATCGTGAAGATGGGGCCGGACGGCGTCCTCGCGGCGAGCGCCGGCGAGGTCGTGGAGGTCCCGCCGGTCAAGGTCGACGTCGTGAACGGGCTCGGCGCGGGCGACGCGTTCGGCGGCGCCGTCTGCCACGGCCTCCTCGCCGGATGGGACCTGCGGCGGACGATCGAGTTCGCGGGCGCGGCGGGCGCGATCGTCGCGTCCCGCATCGCCTGCTCCGCCGCGATGCCCGCCGCGGCCGAGGTCGCGGAACTGCTGGAGGAGCGGCGATGAAGTACCACCTTCCCGCGGGAACGGCCGCCGAGGCGCCGTACGGGCTCGTCGTGACCCCCGAGTCGGCCGGGTGGGCGCACTCGGCGCTGCGCGTCCTCGACCTGCCGGACGGCGGCTCCCACGAGTTCCCGACCGGCGAGTTCGAGACGATCGTGCTGCCGCTCGCCGGGTCCTGCACGGTGGAGTGCGACGGCGAGCGGTTCGAGCTGATCGGCCGCGACGACGTGTTCAGCCGCGTCAGCGACTTCGCCTACGTCCCGCGGGACGCGCGGGTCACGGTGCGCGGGCGCGGCAGGTTCGCGCTGGCCGGGGCGCGCTGCGAGGCCCGGCTCGCGCCGCGCTACGGGCCCGCCCGGGACGTCCCGGTCGAGCTGCGCGGGGCGGGGGCGGCGAGCCGCCAGGTCAACAACTTCGGCACCCCGGAGGGCTTCCCGTTCGCCGAGAAGCTGATCGCGTGCGAGGTGCTGACGCCGGGCGGCTGCTGGTCGTCCTACCCGCCGCACAAGCACGACGAGGAGACCCCGGACGAGGCCGTCCTGGAGGAGATCTACTACTTCGAGGTCGCCCGCGAGGGCATGGCGTACCAGCGCGTCTACGGGGCGCCCGGACGCCCGATCGACGTGCTGGCGGAGGTTCGCAGCGGCGACGCGGTCCTGATCCCGCACGGCTGGCACGGGCCGTCCATGGCGCCGCCGGGGCACGATCTGTACTACCTGAACGTGATGGCCGGGCCGTCGCCGGAGCGTGCCTGGCGCATCTGCGACGACCCCGCGCACGCGTGGATCCGCGACACCTGGCCGGGGCGGCCGCTCGACCCGCGGCTTCCGCTGACCTCGGCGGAGGGACGGCCATGAGGCTCACGGTGGGGCAGGCCCTCGTCCGGTTCCTGGCGGCGCAGTACAGCGAGCGGGACGGGGAAGAGCGGCGCTTCTTCGCGGGCTGCTTCGGCATCTTCGGCCACGGCAACGTCGCGGGTGTCGGCCAGGCGCTCCTGGAGCAGGCGCTGCTGGAGCATGCCGAGGACTTCCCCTACTACATGGCCCGCAACGAACAGGCCATGGTGCACACCGCCTCCGGCTACGCCCGGATGAGCGACCGGCTCTCCACCTTCGCCTGCACGTCGTCCATCGGTCCTGGGGCGACCAACATGGTGACCGGCGCGGCCCTCGCCACCATCAACCGGCTGCCCGTGCTGCTCCTGCCGGGTGACGTATTCGCCACGCGTCCGGCCAACCCGGTGTTGCAGGAGCTTGAGGACGCCCGGTCGTACGACGTCTCGGTCAACGACTGCTTCAAGCCCGTCTCGAAGTACTGGGACCGCATCAACCGTCCGGAGCAGCTCCCCAGTGCGCTGATGGCGGCGATGCGCGTGCTCACCGATCCGGCCGAGACAGGTGCGGTCACGCTGGCTCTGCCACAGGACGTCCAAGCCGAAGCCCATGACTGGCCCGAGGAGCTGTTCACCCGCCGTGTGTGGCGGATCCCTCGGCCCCTGCCCGAACCCGCCGCGCTGGACGAGGCGTCCGCGATCCTGCGGTCGGCCGAGCGCCCCCTCATCGTGGCCGGTGGCGGCGTCATCTACTCGCGCGCCACAGACGAGCTTCGGGCGTTCGCCGAGCATACCGGCATCCCCGTGGCCGAGACCCAGGCGGGCAAGGGCGCCCTGCCTTGGGACCACCCCTGCTCCGTGGGGGCCATAGGCGCGACGGGCACCACCGCGGCCAACGCGCTCGCCCGCGAGGCCGACGTCGTTCTCGGCATCGGCACCCGCTACAGCGACTTCACGACCGCGTCCCGCAGCCTCTTCGCCGACCCGGACGTGCGGTTCGTCAACGTCAACGTCGCCAGGTTCGACGCCGCCAAGCTCGCGGGCACCGCCGTCGTCGCGGACGCGAAGGAAGGCATCCGGGCGCTGCACGCCGCGATCAACGGTTACTGCGTCCCGGATGCCCACCGGGATCGGGCCAGGGCTCTGACGGCCGACTGGAACGCCCAGGTCGACCTGGCCTGCGCGTCCCGGAACGGGGAACCGCCCGCCCAGGCGGAGGTGATCGGCGCCGTCAACGAGGTCAGCGGCCCCCGGGACATCGTCGTCTGCGCGGCCGGGTCCATGCCGGGCGACCTGCACAAGCTCTGGCGGGTCGCGGACCCCAAGGGCTACCACGTCGAGTACGGCTACTCCTGTATGGGCTACGAGATCGCCGGCGGCCTCGGCGTGAAGATGGCCGCCCCGGACCGCGAGGTCTTCGTCCTCGTCGGCGACGGCTCGTACCTGATGATGGCGCAGGAGCTGGCCACGGCCGTCGCCGAGGGCGTCAAGCTGATCGTCGTCCTCGTCCAGAACCACGGGTTCGCCTCGATCGGGAACCTCTCGGAGTCGGTCGGCGCGGAGCGGTTCGGCACCCGCCACCGCGTCCGCACCGCCACCGGCCTCGACGGCGACCCGCTCCCCGTCGACCTGGCCGCCAACGCCGCCAGCCTCGGCGCGGGCGTGCTCCGCGCGGCCACCGCCGGCGAGCTGCGCGACGCGCTCGGCGAGGCGGTCAAGGCCGACCGGACCACGGTTATCCACATTGAGACGGACCCCTTGGCAGGCACCCCCGACAGTGCGGCATGGTGGGACGTCCCGGTCGCGGAGGTGGCGGCGCTGGACTCCACCAGGGAGGCTCGTGCCCGTTATGAGGGGGATCGGCGCGCACGGCGCCACCATCTGTGATCAACTCCTCTCACTGACCACTCGGGGAGAAACGGAGAGCACATTCCGATGAGAGGCGTTTTCTCGCGCGGGTCGGCCAAGGGACTCGCGGTTCTGGCCGCCGGCGTGCTGGCGCTGAGCGCCTGCAGCGGCTCGGGCGGCAAGGAGGCCGAGGAGGACACCGGGGGCGAGGGCCCCCGGCTGGAGATCGCGATGGTGACGCACTCCGCCCCCGGTGACACCTTCTGGGACATCGTCCAGAAGGGCGCGCAGGCCGCCGCCGACAAGGACGACGTCGAGTTCCTGTACTCCGCGGACCCCGACGGCGGCAAGCAGGCCCAGCTGGTCCAGGCCGCGATCGACAAGAAGGTCGACGGCATCATCGTCACCCTCGCCAAGCCCGACGCGATGAAGGACGTCCTCGCGCGCGCCGCCGCCGCGAACATCCCGGTCGTGTCGATCAACTCCGGCCAGGAGGAGTCGGCGGGGCTCGGCGCCCTCGCGCACTTCGGCCAGGACGAGTCGATCGCGGGTGAGGCCGCCGGCACCGAACTGGGCGAGATCGGCGCCAAGAAGGCGCTGTGCGTGATCCACGAGCAGGGCAACGTGGGCCTGGAGGCCCGCTGCGACGGGGCGCGCAAGACGTTCGACGGCGACCTGGAGAACCTGTTCGTCCAGGGCTCGAACATGCCGGACGTCAAGTCGTCCATCACCGCCAAGCTCCAGTCCGACAAGGGCATCGACGGGATCCTGACGCTGGGCGCGCCGTTCGCCGCCACCGCCGTCGACTCGGTGAAGGAGGCCGGCAGCGAGGCGCGGATCGGCACGTTCGACCTCAACAAGGACCTCATCGCCCTGCTCAAGGCCGGCGACATCGAGTTCGCCGTCGACCAGCAGCCGTACCTGCAGGGCTACGAGGCCGTCGAGGCGCTGTGGCTGCTGAAGCGCAACGGCAACGTCCTCGGCGGCGGCCGCCCCGTCCTGACCGGCCCGGCGATCGTCACCAAGGACAACGCCGCCGAGCTGGAGGAGTTCGCCAACCGGGGGACGCGGTGACCAACGCGGTCGCCGAACCGCCGGTGGCCGGCCGGGGCTCCGACGAGCGGCTGGCCCGGCAGTCGCCGCTGCGGCGGCTGCTGGGCCGGCCGGAGCTCGGCGCGCTCCTCGGCGCGGTCGCGCTGTTCGTGTTCTTCTCCGTCGTCGCGGACGCCTTCCTGCGCGCCGGCTCGTTCTCGACCGTGCTGTACGCCAGCTCCACGTTCGGGATCATGGCGGTCGGGGTGTCGCTGCTGATGATCGGCGGCGAGTTCGACCTGTCCGCCGGGGTGATGGTGACGTCCTCGGCGCTGATCGCCGCGCTGACCGCCTACCAGTTCACGCTGAACGTGTGGGCGGGCGTCGCGATCTCGCTCGTGCTGACGCTGGCCCTCGGGATGGTCAACGGCCTGCTCTACGTCTGGACGAGGCTGCCGAGCTTCATCATCACGCTCGCCATGTTCTTCATGCTGGCGGGCCTGAACCTCGGCGTGACCAAGGCCCTCACCGGCAACGTCGCCAGCGACTCCGTCCGCGACATGGACGGCTTCGACGCGGCCCGCGCGGTCTTCGCCTCCGACCTGGACGTGCTCGGCCTCCGCGTCAAGATCACGGTGCTGTGGTGGCTGCTGTTCGTGGCCATCGCGACCTGGATCCTGCTGCGCACCCGCACCGGCAACTGGATCTTCGCGGTGGGCGGCTCGGCCGCCAGCGCCCGCGCGGTCGGCGTCCCCGTCGCCCGCGTGAAGATCGGCCTGTTCATGGGCGTGGCGTTCTGCGCCTGGTTCTCCGGGATGCACCTGGTGTTCGCGTTCGCGACCATCCAGTCCGGCGAGGGCGTCGGCAACGAGTTCCTGTACATCATCTGCGCGGTCATCGGCGGATGCCTGCTGACCGGCGGCTACGGGTCGGCGATCGGCGCGGCGATCGGCGCGTTCATCTTCGGCATGACGAACAAGGGCATCGTGTACGCCGAGTGGAACCCGGACTGGTTCCGGTTCTTCCTCGGCGCGATGCTGCTCATCGCCACCGTGGTGAACCTGATCGTCCGGCGCAGAGTGGAGCGGACGCCATGACCGGCGGGAAGGACGCGCCGCTGCTCAGGCTCAGCGGCGTCGGGAAGAGCTACGGCAACGTCATCGCGCTGCGGGACGTGAGCCTGGAGGCGTCCGAGGGGGAGGTGACGTGCGTCCTCGGCGACAACGGGGCGGGCAAGTCCACGCTCATCAAGGTCGTCGCCGGGCTGCACCGCCACGACACCGGCACTTACGAGGTGCAGGGCGAGCAGGTCGTGTTCGACTCGCCCCGGGACGCCCTCGACCGCGGCATCGCGACCGTCTACCAGGACCTCGCGGTCGTCCCGCTCATGCCGGTCTGGCGCAACTTCTTCCTCGGCTCGGAGAAGCGCAAGGGCTTCGGCCGCATGGACGTCGCGTTCATGCGGTCCACCACCCACGCCGAGATGGCCGCGATGGGCATCGACCTGCGCGACGTCGACCAGCCCATCGGCACCCTGTCCGGCGGCGAGCGCCAGTGCGTGGCGATCGCCCGCGCCGTCTACTTCGGTGCGAAGGCCCTCGTCCTGGACGAGCCCACCGCGGCCCTCGGCGTCAAGCAGGCCGGCGTCGTGCTCCGCTACATCGTCCAGGCCCGGGAGCGTGGCCTCGCGGTCGTCTTCATCACCCACAACCCGCACCACGCCTACCCGGTGGGGGACCGCTTCCTGATCCTCAACCGGGGTCAGAGCATCGGCTACCACACCAAGGACGAGATCACCCGCGACGAGCTGACCGGCCTCATGGCCGGGGGCAGGGAGCTGGAGGAACTGGCCCACGAACTCGACGCGGCGGGCTCCCCGGCCGCCACCCGCATCAAGAAGGAGGCCGAGACGCTCAACCCCGCCGACGGCTGACCCGCCCCGGTGGGCCGCCGGGGGTCACCCGGAGGTGAGCCAGGCGCGGCAGAGCCACCAGGCGTTGACGGCGCCGAACGTGTCGGACGTGTCGATCCCGGTGACCTCGGTGAAGCGCCGGACCCGGTTCCGCACCGTGTTGGGGTGCACGAACAGGCGTCCGGCCGCCCCGGTCATGTCCCGCCTCGCCTCCAGCCAGGTGCACACCGCCCGGGCGACCGGCTCGGCGCTCGCGCCGAGCTCCGCCCACGCCGCCCGGTACCGTTCGAGCAGGACAGACGCCAGGTCGGACCGGTCGGCGACCGCGGCCAGGACGGCGACGTCCGCGGCGTGCACCGCCCCCGCC